>NZ_JBUEGC010000042.1:0-64566 GCF_054963655.1 Streptomyces sp. HSS9-12
CGCGAGCGCGCACGAGCACAGGCAGGCGCGAGCGCGCACGAGCACGCGCACGGTCTCCACCGCGCTCTGCGCCGAGCGGGTGCAATGCCTCCCTCCTTCGGGCGTCAGCAGTCGCGGGCTCGGAGGACGCCGCGCACTGTCGGTGCTGAGCACGCCATCGCGCCCGCACCGGAGGTTCGCCCTGTCCGCCGACACCCATGTGCCCCTGCGCGCTCCGACCTCACGGCCTCCGGCCCCGCGGCAGGTGCCCATCCGGACCCGGCTGCGCGATCGGGTGCGGAGCGCGCTGCGCCGGGCCATGCCCGCGCTCGCGTTCTACGCCGCCGTGCGGCTGACGGGGATGCTGTGCCTCGCACTGTGGTCCTGGCACGCCGGCAAGCAGCCGCCCCTCAGGCTGCTCGGCTACTCCTGGGACTCGGCCTGGTACGCGCGCATCGTCGCGCACGGCTACGGCACCGTCCGCCACTCCACCGCCAGCGACCGGATCTTCAACGACGGAGCGTTCTTTCCGCTCTACCCCGGCCTGGTGCGGGCCGTGCGGTCGGTGCTCTCGCTCGGGTTCGTCGATGCCGGGCTGCTGGTGTCCTGGTCCGCGGCCGCGGTGGCGGCCTGGGGGATCTACGCCGTCGGTGAGCGGCTGCACGGCCGTCGCACGGGCACCCTGCTGGTGGTGCTGTGGGGCGTGCTGCCGAACGCGATCATCCAGTCGATGGCGTACACCGAGCCGCTGCTGACCGCCTGCGCGGCCTGGTCGCTGTACTGCGTGCTGACCCGCCGTTGGCTGTGGGCGGGCTCGCTGTCCGTGCTGGCCGGGCTGGCCCGCCCGAACGGCATCGCGGTGGCGGCGGCCGTCTGCGTGGCCGCCGTCTACGAGGCGCTGCGTACGCGAGGCGCCTGGGCGAACTGGCGGATGTGGGCCGGCGCCGCCGTGGCCCCACTCGGCTGGCTCGGCTACGTCCTATGGGTCGGCACCCGGCAGGGCGACCCGCTCTTCGGCTACTTCCGGGTGCAGCAGCTGTGGGGCTCGGAGTTCGACTTCGGGCGGGACGCCCTGGCGTCGGTCCGCTCGCTCGTGGTGGGCCGGGAGCCGTTCTCGTACTTCATGGTGTTCTCGGTCGTGGGGATGGCGCTGGTGATGTTCGTGCTGCTGGTACTGGACCGCCCGCCGCTGCCGCTGATCGTCTACACCGCCGTGCTGATGGTGATCGCTCTTGGCGGCGCCCGCTACTTCACCTGCAAGCCGCGCTTTCTGCTGCCCGCCTTTCCGCTCCTGCTGCCCGCGGCGATGGGCATGGCAAGAGCCCGGCCGCGCACTGTCCTGGTGACGGTCAGCGCACTCGCCGGGCTCTCTTGGTGCTATGGGATGTATCTGTTGACGATTGCCAGCTCGGCGCCGTGAGACGCGCCACGGGCGCCGGGTGACAGGAGCCGGGTGATGGCGGCCCGGTCAGGCCTCGCCGTCGTTTTCGTCCTTCTCATCGTCTTCCGGCCCGGCGGAGTCGATGTCGGCCTCCAGGCCGAGCTGCTCGACGATCCACCGGTCGAACTCGATCGAAGCCCGCACCCAGCTGACAGTGCTGGACACGAAGTGCTCGAGGCTGACGCCGGTGCCAATCAGCATCTGCGCCTCGCCGATCAGGCGGACGGTGCCGTCGTCATTGGTGTGGCTGTAGACCTTGGGCCACAGGGTGCGGCGGTTCCAGTCGTCGATCGACTCGAGCAACTGCGGCTTGCTCTCGATGGAGTGCGGCCGGTCGTAGAAGGTACGGACGGAGAAGACCTGCTGCTCCTGCTCGCCACGGAACATGAAGTACGTGCGGAACTGCTCCCACGGCGCGGCGAGGTCACCCTCCTCGTCGACGACGTACTTCAGCTCCATCTGGTCCAGGAGCTGCTTGACCAGGTCCTGATCGGGGACGACAGGGCCCATCGGCCCCGACGGCTGCTGTTCGGGCTGGCCCCCGAAATTCGGAATCGAGGACGGGTCGATGCTCACCGTGGATTTCCCTTCGTATGGTTCCTGCCATCCTCCCTCACATGCGCCCCGTCGTGGCAAGCGCGGCGGGCCGGTCGATCACGATCAGTTGCCGGGCACGCGCGGACCAGCACTTTTGCCGATGCCGCGCGTGCCCCGGATCTCAGATTCAGACACCGGCGCGCACGGGACGGACGGCCAGGGCCGGGCCGTCGAGGTCGACCCGTACGGTGTCGCCGTTCTCGACCTCACCCGCCAGGATCGCGCGGGCCAGCTGGTCACCGATCGCGGTCTGCACCAGCCGGCGCAGCGGCCGGGCGCCGTAGGACAGGTCGGGGCCGGACTCCGTCGCGTCGATGACCGGCTCTTCGCCGAGCCTTGAGAGCCACTCCAGCGCGGCGTCGGTGACGTCGAGGGTGAGGCGGCGGTCGGCGAGCCGGCGCTGCAGATGGCCGATCTGAAGCTGGGCGATCGCCTTGAGCTGCTCGGTGCCGAGCGGATGGAAGACGACGATGTCGTCGAGGCGGTTGAGGAACTCGGGCCGGAAGGAGGCCCGTACGGTCTCCAGCACCTTCTGGCGCTTCTGCTCCTCGATCAGCAGCGGATCGACCAGGAAGTGGGAGCCGAGGTTGGAGGTCAGGATGAGGATGGTGTTGCGGAAGTCCACCGTCCGGCCCTGGCCGTCCGTCAGCCGCCCGTCGTCGAGCACCTGCAGCAGGATGTCGAAGACCTCGTGGTGGGCCTTCTCCACCTCATCCAGCAGGATCACGCTGTACGGGCGCCGGCGCACCGCCTCCGTAAGCTGTCCGCCCTCCTCGTAGCCGACGTAGCCGGGCGGGGCGCCGACCAGCCGGGCGACGGAGTGCTTCTCGCTGTACTCGCTCATGTCGATGCGGACCATGGCCCGCTCGTCGTCGAAGAGGAAGCCGGCGAGCGCCTTGGCCAGCTCGGTCTTGCCGACACCGGTCGGGCCGAGGAAGAGGAAGGATCCGGTGGGCCGGTCGGGGTCGGCGATGCCCGCCCGGCTGCGCCGTACGGCGTCGGAGACGGCTCGCACCGCCTCACTCTGGCCGATCAGCCGCTTGCCGATCTCCTCCTCCATGCGCAGCAGCTTCTGGGTCTCGCCCTCCAGCAGCCGCCCGGCGGGGATGCCGGTCCAGGAGGAGACGACGTCCGCGATGTCGTCCGGGCCGACCTCCTCGCCGACCATGCCCTGCAGCGTCTTCTGCTCCGCGACGGCCTGCTCCAGTTCCTTGCGCGTCTGCGGGATGACCTCGGTGCGCAGCCGGCCGGGGGTGACCCAGTCGCCGGTCTCCGGGGCCTTGCGCTCGGCCAGCTCCAGCTCGGTCTCCAGCTCGTCCAGCCGCTTCTTCAGGTCACCGACGCGGGTGTGGATCTCCTTCTCGGCGTTCCAGCGGGCGCGCAGGCCGCGCAGCTCCTCCTCCTTCTCGGCCCGGTCCTTGCGCAGCCGCTCCAGCCGCTCGCGGGCGTCGGGGGACAGGTCCTGCTCGCGGTCCGCCTTCTTGCGGAACTTCCGCTCCGCGTCGGTGGACTGACCTGCCAGCAGGGATTCCTCCTCCATCAGCAGCCGGTCGACGGCGCGCTGCAGCTCGTCGATCTCGACCGGAGAGGAGTCGATCTCCATCTGCAGCCGGGAGGCGGCCTCGTCGACCAGGTCGATGGCCTTGTCCGGGAGGAAGCGGGAGGTGATGTAGCGGTCGGAGAGAGTGGCGGCGGCGACCAGCGCCGAGTCGGCGATCTGCACGCCGTGGTGGGCCTCGTACCGGCCCTTGAGGCCGCGCAGGATCGCGATGGAGTCCTCGACGGACGGCTCGGCGACCAGCACCTGCTGGAAGCGGCGCTCCAGCGCCGGGTCCTTCTCGATCCGCTCGCGGTACTCGTCCAGGGTGGTCGCGCCGACCATCCGCAGCTCGCCGCGCGCCAGCATCGGCTTGAGCATGTTGCCCGCATCCATGGCGGAGTCACCGCCCGCGCCGGCGCCGACGACGGTGTGCAGCTCGTCGATGAAGGTGATGATCTGGCCGTCGCTGTCCTTGATCTCGGCGAGGACGGTCTTCAGCCGCTCCTCGAACTCGCCGCGGTACTTGGCGCCCGCCACCATCGCGCCGATGTCGAGGGCCACCAGGCGCTTGTTCTTCAGGGACTCGGGGACGTCGCCCTTCACGATCCGCTGGGCCAGCCCCTCCACGACGGCGGTCTTGCCGACGCCCGGCTCGCCGATGAGCACCGGGTTGTTCTTCGTACGGCGCGAGAGCACCTGGATGACCCGGCGGATCTCCTGGTCCCGGCCGATGACCGGGTCGAGCTTGCCGGCCCGGGCCAGAGCGGTGAAGTCGGTGCCGAACTTCTCCAGAGCCTTGTACGTGCCCTCCGGATCGGGCGTGGTCACGCGTCGTCCTCCGCGAATGGTCTCGAAGGCGTCGAGCAGCCGCTTGGCGCTCGCGCCCTGCTGGTCGAGCAGCTCCCCGGCCCGGCCGCCCTTCGCGGCGATGCCGATGAGCAGATGCTCGGTGGAGAGGTAGGAGTCACCGAGCTCCTTGGCGCGCTGCCCGGCGTCGGCGAGCACCGCCAGCAGGGCGCGGTCGGGCTGGGGCGCCGCGACGGAATCGCCCTGGGCGCTGGGGAGCGCACCGAGCAGGCGCTCGGCGCCGGACCGTACGGCGGCCTGGTCCGCCTCGACAGCCGCGAGCAGGTCCCGGATGTTCTCGTTGTCCTGGCCCTCGAGCAGGGCGAGCAGCAGGTGTACGGGGCTGATGTCGGGATTCCCCGCGGACACCGCGCGACCGCTGGCCGCGCTGATCGCTTCCTTGCTCTTGGTAGTCAGCTCGGCGTCCACTGCCAACGCTCCTCCTCGCCTCGATCCGACTCCCTCAACCCTACGCCAAACTTGAGTCTATTCCACTCAATGTTTCTGCGGCCAGATCGAAATTGGACCGCACTGGCGGCCAGTTTGCAGCACGTGACGGCGTACGGGTCTGCTCCGGGTGTGCGGTTACCCTCGCTGCCATGGCCCTCCCCCTTCACGACCTGCCTCCGGAGTACCTCGCCTTCTGGCGGGAGTACCACCTGTGCACGCTGACCACCCCGCGGCCGGACGGCACACCGCACGTGGTGCCCGTAGGGGTCACATTCGACCCCGAAGCCGGGTTGGCCCGCGTGATCACCAACAAGGGCAGCACCAAGGTCGCCAACATCCAGGCCGCGGGCCCCGGCGGCGCCCGGGTCGCCGTCTGCCAGGTGCACCGCGGCCGCTGGGCCACGCTGGAGGGAAGCGCGGTGGTCCGTACGGAGGCCGAGCTGATCGCCGACGCCGTACGCCGCTATGCCGAACGCTACGGCCGCACCCCGGCCCCCAACCCGGACCGCGTGCTCATCGAGATCACGGTCGACCGCGCACTGGGCCGCGGCTGAGCACCGCCGGAACGAACCGCCGGCCCGCCCCTTCACGGGGCGGGCCGGCCGGCCGATGCGCGCTCACGGCTGCTCGGTGACGACCTCCAGGTTCACGAACCGGGGCTCGCTGGTGCACAGGCCGCGGAACCGCTCCGCGATGGCCTTGGTCTCGGGCAGTTCGCTGTTGGCCATCGCCTGCTCGTAGGACGGGAACTCGACGATGTCCACGAAGTGGTTGGGACGCTCCCGGTCCTTGGTGTGGAGTTCGTGCGTGACGGTGCGCTTGCCTTCCGTCTGCGCCATCCACTGCTCCCAGAGCTGCTCCACTTCGTCCTCGCGCGTCGTCTCGTATTCGATGAGCTGCACGAACGTCATCCCTGGGCCTCCTTCGCCTTGCCGTACTCCACCGCCGTCGGGCCGCCGAAGTCGTACACGACCACGGTCTCGTCACCCACGACCCAGGCGTCGTGACCGGGCCTGCACACGAAGACATCGCCGGCTCCGACCTCGGCCTCCGCTCCGTCGTCCATGCGGATCCGCATCCGCCCCTGGACGACGAAGGCCTTGTGGTGGAACTGGCAGCTCTCGGTGCCGGCGAGCGGCCCCACCGATTCGGACCAGCGCCAGCCGGGCTCGAATCTGCCCACGGCGAAATCCAGACCCGTGAGGCTGAGGATGTCCAGGCGACCACGGGGGAAATCGCGTTGGTCGTCCGGCTTGCCGATCGGCTTCACTTCGATCGCGGCCATGACGGTCCCTCCGCTCCAGGCTGTTACGTCCATCGTCGGCCCATCACTGACAGCCCGCCATTCGGGTGACCTGTGGAAGCGCCTCTGGCTGAGCAACGGCGTCACTCCCAGCGATCGAGGGTTCGCCCCGGAACCTTCCTTGCCCCGGATTGCGATCTCTGCGAACCGGGAGTCCCGGGCCCGCAGCCGAAGGGCCGGGCGCCCGCCGCTGCGGGTGCCCGGCCCCCGAGGCCGTCGATATGGTCTGCGCCGCGCTACTCCGACCGCTTGGGCCGCCAGACGACCAAGGCGCTGGTCTGCTGGACGTCCTGATACGGCACCAGGTCGCGGCGGTACGAGGCGTGCAGCGCGGCCTCCCGCTGCCGCATGGTCGCCGCGGCGCCGTCCAGCGCCTGCTGGAGCTCGGCTACGCGCTCCTGCAGAGCCGCGACCTGGTTCTCCAGTTCGATGATGCGCTTGATCCCCGCGAGGTTGATGCCCTCGTCCTGGGAGAGCTGCTGCACCTGCCGGAGCAGTTCGATGTCCCGGGCCGAGTAGCGACGGCCGCGGCCGGCCGTACGGTCCGGCGAGACCAGACCCAGCCGGTCGTACTGCCGCAGGGTCTGCGGGTGCAGCCCCGACAGCTGGGCAGCGACCGAGATGACGTAGACCGGCGAGTCGTCGGTCAGCTCATAGGGGTTGCGGCCCCTGCCGCCCCTGCCCCCGGCGGGCATGCCTCGGCCATCCATCTCATGCTCCCTTCGCGGCCTGGAACAGCTCAGCCCGCGGGTCGTGGCCCGCGGTGGCCTTGGCGAAGGCCTGCAATGCTTCCTTCGCCTTCTCTCCGAGGTCCTTGGGGACGGCCACCTCCACGGTGACGAGCAGGTCGCCGCGCGTGCCGTCCTTGCGCACCGCACCCTTGCCACGGGCGCGCATCGTCCGTCCGTTGGGTGTGCCGGGCGGCAGCCGGAGCGTCACCGGCGGGCCGCCGAGCGTGGGCACCTTGATCTCGCCGCCGAGCGCCGCCTCCGGATAGGTGACCGGCACGGTGACGGTGAGGTTGTCGCCCTGACGCCCGAAGACCGGGTGCGCGTCGACGTGCACCACCACGTACAGGTCGCCGTTCGGCCCGCCGCGCTCGCCGGGAGCGCCCTTGCCGCGCAGCCGGATCCGCTGCCCGTCGGAGACCCCCGCCGGGATCCGGACCTGCATGGTGCGTGCGCTGGTGGCGCGCCCGCTGCCCTTGCAGACCTCGCACGGGATCTCGGCGATCAGGCCCCGGCCCCTGCAGTCCGCGCACGGGTCGGTGAGCGAGAAGCCGCCCCCGACGCCGCGGCTGACCTGGCCGGTGCCCACGCAGGTGGGGCACACCCGAGGAGTACCGTTTTTGTCCCCCGTGCCCGCGCACGCCTTGCAGGCGGCCGAGCTGGACATCCGCAGCGGGACCGTCGCCCCGTCAACCGCCTCGGTGAAGCTGAGCGTCACCTCGGACTCGATGTCCTGACCACGGCGCGGATGGGTACGGGTCCCGGTGCCGCCGCGGTTGAAAAGCCCCCCGAAGACATCACCGAGTCCGCCGCCGAATCCGCCGGCTCCCCCGCCCGGAGCGCCCCCGAAGAGGTCGCCCAGGTCGAAGTTGAAGCCGCCGGGGCCGCCCGCGCCCGGTCCGGAACGGAAGGCTCCGTTGCCGAAGAGCGCGCGCGCCTCGTCGTACTCCTTGCGGCGTTTGGGATCCGCCAGAACGTCGTTGGCCTCGGAGATCTCCTTGAAGCGCTCCTCGGCCTTGGCGTCGCCCTTGTTGGCGTCCGGGTGGAACTCGCGGGCGAGCTTCCGGTACGCCTTCTTGATCTCCGCCTCGGTGGCGTCCTTCGGGACGCCGAGGACCTTGTAGAGGTCCTTTTCCAGCAAGTCCCTGCTCAGGCTCATCCCCGACGTCCCTCCTTCCCTCTGTCGTGCGCGTCAGCCCTCGTCCGGGCCACCGCTCTCCTCGTCCGGCGCCGCGGGTTTGTCACCCTCGCCGGCACTCTTGGGCTGCGCTCCGGGCTGCGGCTCGGCGACCGCGACGCGCGCAGGGCGGATCGTGCGCTCGCCGAAGCGATACCCGGGCTGCAGGATCGACACGCACGTGGTCTCTGCGACCTCGGGCGAGTAGGAGTGCATCAGGGCCTCGTGCACCAGCGGGTCGAAGGGCTCGCCCTCCTTCCCGAACTGCTGCAGGCCCATCTTCGCGGCGATGTTCTCCAGCGACTCGGCGACGGACTTGAACCCGCCGACCAGCTCGCCGTGTTCACGGGCCCGGCCGATGTCGTCAAGCACCGGAAGCAGCTCGCTCAGGAGGTTCGCCACGGCGATCTCCTTGACGGTGATCCGGTCGCGCTCCACCCGCCGGCGGTAGTTCTGGTACTCGGCCTGCAGCCGCTGGAGGTCCAGCGTGCGCTCGTTCAGCGCCATCCGGACCTGGTCCAGCTGCGCCTGCAGGCCCACCATCTGCAGTTCGTCCCCGGCCGGGGCCGCCGGGCCCGCCTGCTCGGCGGACTCGGCGGCCTTCGCCGCATCATCAGGCGTCTGTGCGGCGTCGGAAGGGACGTCGGGCTGCTCTTCGAAGCCCGGGGTCTCCTCCGTCACGCGGCACCACCCTTCGGCTTCTCGTCGTCCACGATCTCGGCGTCGACGACATCGTCCTCGGCCTTGGCACCGGCCTCACCGGCACCCGCGGCACCGGCCGCGCCGTCGGCCTGGGCCTGGGCGTACATGGCCTGGCCCAGCTTCTGGCTGACCGCGGCGACCTTCTCGGTGGCCTCGCGGATCGCGGGGGTGTCCTCGCCCTTCAGCTTCTCCTTCAGGTCCGCGATGGCGGTCTCGACCTCGCCCTTCACATCGCCCGGGACCTTGTCCTCGTTGTCCTTGAGGAACTTCTCGGTCTGGTAGACCAGCTGCTCGGCCTGGTTGCGAGTCTCGGCCGCCTCGCGGCGCTTGTGGTCCTCCTCCGCGTACTTCTCGGCCTCCTCGCGCATCCGGTTGACCTCTTCCTGCGGCAGCGAGGAGCCGCCGGTGACCGTCATCCGCTGCTCCTTGCCCGTGCCGAGGTCCTTCGCCGACACGTGCATGATGCCGTTGGCGTCGATGTCGAAGGTGACCTCGATCTGCGGGACCCCGCGCGGGGCGGGCGGCAGGCCGGTCAGCTCGAACATGCCGAGCTTCTTGTTGTACGCCGCGATCTCGCGCTCACCCTGGTAGACCTGGATCTGCACCGACGGCTGGTTGTCCTCGGCCGTGGTGAAGATCTCCGAACGCTTGGTCGGGATCGTGGTGTTGCGCTCGATCAGCTTGGTCATGATGCCGCCCTTGGTCTCGATGCCAAGCGACAGCGGGGTGACGTCCAGCAGCAGAACGTCCTTGACCTCACCCTTGAGGACACCGGCCTGGAGCGATGCGCCGATGGCGACGACCTCGTCCGGGTTCACACCCTTGTTGGCCTCCTTGCCGCCGGTCAGCTCCTTGACGAGCTCGGCGACGGCCGGCATACGGGTCGAGCCACCGACGAGAACGACGTGGTCGATCTCGGAGAGCTGGATGCCCGCGTCCTTGATGACGTTGTGGAACGGAACCTTGCAGCGCTCGAGCAGGTCCGAGGTCAGCTGCTGGAACTGGGCGCGGGTGAGCTTCTCGTCCAGGTGCAGCGGGCCCTCGGCGGACGCCGTGATGTAGGGCAGGTTGATCGTGGTCTCAGTGGACGAGGACAGCTCGATCTTCGCCTTCTCAGCGGCCTCGCGGAGGCGCTGCAGGGCCATCTTGTCCTTGGACAGGTCGACGCCGTTGGCGCCCAGGAACTGCTTGACCAGGTAGTCGACGATCCGCTGGTCCCAGTCGTCACCACCGAGGTGGTTGTCACCGTTGGTGGCCTTCACCTCGACCACGCCGTCGCCGATCTCCAGCAGCGAGACGTCGAACGTACCGCCACCGAGGTCGAAGACGAGGATGGTCTGGTCGTCCTTCTCCAGACCGTAGGCCAGCGCGGCGGCGGTGGGCTCGTTGACGATGCGCAGCACGTTCAGACCGGCGATCTCGCCGGCCTCCTTGGTGGCCTGCCGCTCGGCGTCGTTGAAGTACGCCGGGACGGTGATCACCGCGTCGGTGACCTTCTCGCCCAGGTACGACTCGGCGTCCCGCTTCAGCTTCTGCAGCACGAACGCGCTGATCTGCTGCGGGTTGAAGGTCTTGTCGTCGATCTCGATCTTCCAGTCGGTGCCCATGTGGCGCTTGACCGACCGGATGGTCCTGTCGACGTTGGTGACGGCCTGGCGCTTGGCCACCTCACCAACCAGCACTTCGCCATTCTTCGCGAAGGCCACGACGGACGGCGTGGTCCTGGCGCCCTCGGCGTTGGTGATGACGGTGGGCTCACCGCCTTCAAGAACACTGACGACGGAGTTCGTCGTGCCCAGGTCGATGCCGACCGCACGTGCCATGGTTGTTTCCTCCAGCTGACTTGAGTGGAACTGGCTCAAGGGTGCCCGATCCAAGAATGGGTGTCAACAGACCTGAGTCAGGTCAACTCAACTCTCATGAGGATGTACATGTCACTGACGCGGTCGGCGTGGCGAGGGTTGCCTCAGCGACACAGATCACCGGCCGCGCGACTTCATCGGGCCTGCGATCCTGGGTAATGTCAGCGCGAGACTTACAAAGTTACCGCTTAGTAATTACTGGAAAGCCTCGCTCTCGCAGGCCCGAGGAGCCCCCATGCAACTCGCCGCGATCATTGTGTCGCTGGTCCTGACGGTGATCGGCGTCGCGCTCTTCGCCCGAGCCATCGCGCAGATCTACCGGTTCGTCACACTTGGACAGCCGGTCCCGGCGGGCAGCCGCACGGACAACCCGAAGGCCCGAACGATCACCGTGGTCCGGGAGTTCCTCGGCCACACCCGGATGAACCGCTGGGGGATCGTCGGCTTCGCCCACTGGTTCGTCGCGGTCGGCTTCCTGACGCTGCCGCCGACCCTCGCCCAGGCGTACGGCCAGCTGTTCCAGGCCGACTGGACGCTGCCCGCCCTCGGCGGGTTCCTGCCGTTCGAGATGTACACCGAGTTCATCGGCCTGATGACGGTCGTCGGCATCGCCGTCCTCATCGTGATCCGGCTGCTGAGCCTGCCCTCCCGGGCCGGCCGCAAGTCCCGGTTCACGGGCTCCAAGGCCTGGCAGGCGTACTTCGTCGAGTACGTCATCCTCACCATCGGCCTGGCCATCCTCACCCTGCGGGGCCTCGAGGGCGCCATCCACCACGTCGGCCACTACGAGGCGGCGTACTTCGTGTCGTACCCGCTGGTCCTGGCCTTCAAGGGCCTGAGCACCGGCGCCCTGCAGAACCTGGTCTACCTCGCCGCGATGATCAAGATCGGCGTCAGCCTGATCTGGATGATCACCGTCTCGCTCAACACCAACATGGGTGTGGCCTGGCACCGCTTCCTCGGCTTCCCCAACATCTGGTTCAAGCGCAACGCCACCGGCGAGACCGCCCTCGGCCCGCTGCAGCCGATGACCTCCGGAGGCAAGCCGATCGACTTCGAGGACCCGGGCGAGGACGACCAGTTCGGCGTCTCCCAGGTCGAGCACTTCTCCTGGAAGGGCATCCTCGACTTCTCCACCTGCACCGAGTGCGGCCGCTGCCAGTCGCAGTGCCCCGCCTGGAACACCGGCAAGCCGCTCTCCCCGAAGCTGCTGATCATGTCGCTGCGCGACCACGCGCACGCCAAGGCGCCGTACCTGCTCGCCGGCGGTGGCAAGACCATGGAGGGCGAGGAGAAGGGCACCGAGGAGCAGCTCAAGGACGTTCCGGCCGCCGCCCTGGCCGAGGCCGAGCGGCCGCTGATCGGGACGGTCGAGGAGAACGGCGTCATCGACCCGGACGTCCTGTGGTCCTGCACCACCTGCGGCGCCTGCGTCGAGCAGTGCCCGGTCGACATCGAGCACGTCGACCACATCGTCGACATGCGCCGCTACCAGGTGATGATCGAGAGTTCCTTCCCGAGCGAGGCCGGGACGATGCTCAAGAACCTGGAGAAGAAGGGCAACCCCTGGGGCCTGGCCAAGAAGCAGCGGCTGGAGTGGACCAAGGAGGTCGACTTCGAGGTCCCGGTCGTCGGCAAGGACATCGAGGACCTCACCGAGGTCGACTACCTGTACTGGGTCGGCTGCGCGGGCGCCCTGGAAGACCGCGCCAAGAAGACCACCAAGGCCTTCGCCGAGCTGCTGCACATCGCGGGCGTCAAGTTCGCGATCATGGGCGGCGAGGAGAAGTGCACCGGTGACTCGCCGCGCCGCCTCGGCAACGAGTTCCTCTTCCAGCAGCTCGGCGCCGAGAACGTGGCCATGCTGAACATGGCCTTCGGCGAGGACGAGGACGACCCGGACACGAAGAAGCCGAAGTCCAAGAAGAAGATCGTCGCGACCTGCCCGCACTGCTTCAACACGATCGCGAATGAGTACCCGCAGCTGGGCGGCGACTACGAGGTCATCCACCACACCCAGCTGCTCCAGCACCTCGTGGACGAGGGCAAGCTGGTCCCGGTCACCCCGGTCGAGGGCCTGATCACGTACCACGACCCCTGCTACCTGGGCCGCCACAACAAGGTCTACACGCCGCCGCGCGAGATCATCGCCAAGGTGCCGGGCCTGCGGAACGAGGAGATGCACCGCCACAAGGAGCGCGGCTTCTGCTGTGGCGCCGGTGGTGCCCGCATGTGGATGGAGGAGCGTATCGGCAAGCGGATCAACACCGAGCGCGTGGACGAGGCGCTGTCCCTCAACCCCGACATCGTCTCCACCGCCTGCCCGTTCTGCCTCGTCATGCTGACCGACTCGGTCAACGGCAAGAAGAACGAAGGCCAGGCGAAGGAGTCGCTGCAGGTCGTGGACGTGGCGCAGCTGCTCCTCGACTCGGTGAAGACCGCGCCGGCCGACGAGCCGGAGGGCGGCGACGGCCAGGCGGCGGCAGAGCCGCAGCAGGAGCCGGTGAAGTAAGGCCGAGCAGGCCGGCCGTTACGGCCGGGACCGCACCGCGCGGTCCCGGCCGTTGCCGTATCCGTGCGCGTATCGGCGTACGGGGCAGGTACGGCGGTCAGGCGGCGGGCTCCTCCGAGGCGTCGAACTGCTCGAGGAGCATGTCGGCGAGGTCGGGGGTGGATGTGCCGGCCCCGTCGTGGAGGGGCTGTTCGGTCCAGATGACCTTGCCGGTCGAGGTGTAGCGGGTGCCCCAGCGGCGGGCGAACTGGGCGACGAGGAACAGACCGCGTCCGCCTTCGTCCGTGGTGGCCGCGCGCCGCACATGCGGCGCGGTGCTGCTGCCGTCGGAAACCTCGCAGATCAGGCTGTGGTCGCGCAACATGCGCACCCGGATCGGCTGGGCGCCGTATCGGATGGCATTGGTGATCAGTTCGCTGAGGATCAGCTCGGTGCTGAAGCTGATCTCCTCCAGACCCCACTCCTGGAGCCGCTTCACACAGGCGGCGCGGATCGGGGAGACGGCGGCGGGATCGGACGGCACGTCCCACTCGGAGACATCGTCGGGGGCCAGCAGGCGGGTGCGGGCGACGAGCAGGGCGATGTCATCGCTGGGCCGGGCGGGCAGCACGCCGTCGAAAACCGCCTGGCAGATCTCCTCCGGCGGCCCGCTGGGATGCCCGACCAGCGCGCTGAGCAGCATGCTCAGGCCGGTGTCCGGGTCGCGGTCACGGCCCTCGATGAGCCCGTCGGTGTACAGCACCAGCCCCGAGCCCTCGGGCAGCGTGAACTCGGTGATATCGAAGGGTTCACCGCCCAGCCCCAGGGGTGGGGACGGAGGCAGGTTCGAGATCGTGACGGTACCGTCGGGGTGGATCAGGGCGGGACCGACATGGCCGGCCCGGGCCATCGAGCAGTGGCCGGTGACCGGGTCGTAGATCGCGTACAGGCAGGTGGCGCCGGCGACCGACGCGCTCTCGGTGGCGGTGTCCTGGTCGATACGGGTCACCAGCTCGTCCAGATGGCTCAGCAGTTCGTCCGGTTGCTGGTCCAGGGCGGAGAAGTTGTGGACTGCGGTGCGCAGCCGTCCCATGGTGGCCACCGCGTGCAGGCCGTGTCCGACGACATCGCCCACCACCAGGGCGACCCGCAACCCGGGGAGCCCGATGACGTCGAACCAGTCGCCGCCCACCCCGGCGCGGGCGGGCAGATAGCGGGACGCCACCTCCACGGCGTCCTGCTCGGGCAGACCGCGCGGCAGCAGACTGCGTTGCAGCGTCACCGCCATGGCGTGCTCGCGCGTGTAGCGGCGCGCGTTGTCGACGGCCACCGCGGCGCGTGCCACCAGCTCCTCGGCGAAGGACACATCCTCCCGCCCGAACGGCTCCGTCCGCTCAGCGCGCCAGAAGTTCACCAGCCCCAGCACCACCCCTCCGGTCTGCAGCGGCACCGAGATCAGCGAGTGCACGCCATAGCGCACAATCCGCTCCGCCCTGTCCGGATCCTGGTCACGCCACCCGTGCGTCCGGCTCAGATCCGACTCCAGCACCGCATGCCCGGACCGCAGCGCCACCGCCATCGGCGTCTGAGGCGCCCAGGTGATCACCTCACCCACCGGAAACAGCGGCGAGTCCTCCCGGATCCCCCGCATCGCACTACGGCGCATCCGCGTACTCGGCTCGGCCGGCTCCTCCCCCCTCACCACCTCCTCCAGCAGCTCCACCGTGACGAAGTCGGCGAACCGCGGAACCGCCACCTCCGCCAGCTCCTCCGCCGTTCGCACCACATCCAGCGTGGTGCCCACCCGCACCCCCGCCTCGTACAGCAGCTGCAACCGCTCGCGCGCTGCCTCCGCCCGGCCCGCCACCGCCCGCAGCTCCGTGGTGTCCCGCAGCGTGGCCACACTCCCCGGCACGCCCCCATGCGGGCCAGTCGGCCGCACATTCACCGCCACCAGCCGGTCCCCCACCAGACGCAGCTCATCGGACGCCTCCCGTCCGGACACCAGCGAGTCCGCCAGGTCGCTGTCCAGCCCCAACTCCGTGACCAGCCGGCCCTCGGCGTCCTTGGGCAGCCCCAGCAACCGCCGCGCCTCGTCATTGGCCAGCAGCAGCCGCCCATCGCCCGCCACGATCACCACGCCCTCCCGCACCGCATGCAGCACCGCGTCGTGGTGCTCGTACATCCGCCTCATCTCGTCCGGATCCAAGTCCGCCGTCTGCCGCCGCAACCGCCGGCTCACCAATGCCGTACCGCCCGCCGCGACACCCAGCGCCGCCGCCGCTGACCCCAGCAGCAGCGGCAACTGGCTGTCCACCACCTGGCTGACGGACTTGACCGTGACACCCACCGAGACCACGCCGGCGACGGAGCCGTCGGGCTTGAAGACCGGCACGGCCGAATCCACCGTGGCGCCCAGCGTCGAACGGAAGCCGGTCGTGTCAGGGTGCTTGAGAGCGTTCTTGTACGGGCCTGAGACCGGCTTGCCGATCAGCTCGGGATTGGGGTGGGTGTACCGGATCCCGTCCTTGCTGAACACCACGATGTAGTCGACACCGGCACTCTTCCGGGCCGCTTCGGCGCGCGGCTGCAGCACCGCCGACGGATTGCGGCTGGTCAGCGCGGGCAGCGTGCCGGGGGCCAGGGCAAACGTGTGGGCTGTGGCCATCGACCGGTGGCGGGCCTCCGCCTGACTGTCGTGCCGGGCCTGCAGCACCAGCGCCGCCACCGCGGCGACCACGAGCAGCACCACGATGGCCGCCTGCAACAGGAACACTTGGCCCGCGACGCTACGCCTGCTCAGCGAAGCCCGCAGCCGACGCCATACGGGACGCTTCAGCGAAGCCCGCGGCCGACGCCACACGGGACGCTTCAGCGAAGCCCGCAGCCGACGCCACACGAGGCGCTGCGGCGGGCCGGGACCGCCCTCGCGACGGACACTTGATCGACACAAATGCCCGATCATGCCCCTTTTGTAACACCGTCCGCCATCCCGAGGCGAGCGCAGTGCCAGGGCCCTGCGCGTGGGGCCGGGAGATGGAGCGCGTAACAGCCGCCATGGCCTGAGCCGCCGTCAAACAGGCGTGGGATGGCGAGGGGCGGCGACCGCGCCGTGGACGGCAACTCCGGCTTCTACGGGGATGGTTGGTGCCGACGCCCCAACGATCGGCGATTCCTGGGCTCCCCGGCCCCGGATTCCGGCACGGCTGCCCTGCGGACCCCGTACGACCAGTGCGGCTGCCGGACCTGTACGGCCGGACGCAGCGGGGAGGTGCATCCCCCCGAAGACACACCTACCCGCTGCTGCCCGTCTGCTGTGCAGTCTTACAGGCGCCACTGACAGCGGCGGTAAGCCGCCACGCCACTGCCGGTAGAGCGGCGGATGGATCTTCCGCCGCGCCCCTCCGGGAGAACCCTGCCGACACCCCTAGGGGATGTCACAGGTCGGCCGCAATGCCGGGCCTGTCCCCGGGTCCGGCAACCCCAGTCGGCGGGACCAGGTACGTTCGAATGGTGGCTGGATTCAGGATGGGACGCGGCCGGGACTCCCGCTCCGCGCAGCAGCGAGCACCTCAGCAGGCACAGCCGCCGTACGGGCAGTGGCAGCAGCCCCGGACGTACGGTGGCGGGCAGAGCGACGAGCCGGAGTACTTCGGCGGCCAGGAGCCGTATCCGGGTCACGGACCCGGCCGCGGCGATGCGCGCGCCAACAACCCCGGCCACACGCAGGCCTTCAGCGTCGGCGAGGCCCCCGACGCGTACGGGCCCGGCTACGGCCCGGACCAGGGCTACGGCCCGTACGACGACGGTGCGCACGTGGGCACCTACCGGGCAGGCCAGGCCTCCGCTGCGCCGGCCGGACCGCGGCTGCACTGGAAGGAGCTGCTGAGCGGCATCGTGTTCCGGCCCAACGCCACCTTCTGGCAGATGCGCGACTACCCCGTGTGGGGCCCGGCGCTTATCGTCACCTTCCTCTACGGCCTGGTCGCCGTCTTCGGCTTCGGCCAGGCCCGCGAGGATGTGCTGAACGCCACACTGTCCAACAGCATCCCGATGGTGATCAGCTCCGGCATCGCCGTGGTGATCAGTGGTCTGCTGCTGGGCGCGGTGACCCATACGCTCGCGCGGCAGCTGGGCGGCGACGGCGCCTGGCAGCCGACGGTGGGCCTGTCGATGCTGATCATGTCGGTCACCGACGCGCCGCGTCTGGTCGTCGCGCTCTTCCAGGGCGGCGACAGCCCGCTGGTCAAGGTACTGGGCTGGGCGACCTGGGTCATGGCGGGCGCCCTGTTCGCCTCGATGGTGAGCAAGTCGCACGACCTTCCCTGGCCGAAGGCGCTGGCGGCGTCCTCGATCCAACTGATCGCGCTGCTGGCTCTGATCAAGCTCGGCGCGCTGTAGCCGACGGAGACCGATGGAAGGGGCCCCGCCGTCGGCGGGGCCCTTGTGTGTGGGTTCTGCGGGGCGTGCTCAGGCGTCGAGGACCTGGCCCTCGCGGCGTACGACGGGCGGTTCGACACTCCAGGGGAAGTTGATCCAACGGTCGGTGCGCTTCCACACGTACTCGCACTTCACCAGCGACTGCGGCTTCTCGTAGATCACGGCGCAGCGGACGTCCGCGACATGACCGGCGCAGAAGTCATGCACGAGCCTGAGCGTCTTGCCGGTGTCGGCGACGTCGTCCGCGACGAGCACCTTCTTCTCGCTGAGGTCGACGACGTTGGGCACCGGGGGCAGCACGACGGGCATCTCGAGCGTGGCGCCGACGCCGACGTAGAACTCCACGTTCATGACGTGCAGGTTCTTCACGTCGAGTGCGTAACCCAGACCGCCCGCGACAAAGAGTCCGCCACGCGCTATGGAGAGGATGATGTCCGGCTCGTAGCCGTCCTCCGCGATGGTCCGCGCCAGCTCGCGGATGGCCTGCCCGAAGAGGGGATACGTCAGGTTCTCGCGCTCGTCAGTCACTGGTGCCCCTGCCCCGTTCCGGTCCCTCAGACCTGTGTGCGGTGGAAGTTCTTGTACGAGCGTGAAGGCGTCGGCCCGCGCTGGCCCTGGTAGCGGGAGCCGTACCGCTCCGAGCCGTACGGGTGCTCCGCGGGCGAGGTCAGCCGGAACATGCACAGCTGCCCGATCTTCATCCCCGGCCACAGCTTGATCGGGAGCGTCGCGACATTCGACAGCTCCAGGGTCACATGACCGGAGAATCCGGGGTCGATGAACCCGGCCGTGGAGTGCGTCAGCAGCCCCAGCCGGCCGAGGCTGGACTTGCCCTCCAGACGGGAGGCGATGTCGTCGGGGAGGGTGATGACCTCGTACGTCGAGGCGAGCACGAACTCACCGGGGTGCAGGATGAACGCCTCGTCGCCCTCCGGCTCGACCAGGCGCGTCAGGTCGCTCTGCTCGACGGCGGGGTCGATGTGGGGGTACCGGTGGTTCTCAAACACCCGGAAGTAGCGGTCGAGCCGCACATCGATGCTCGACGGCTGCACCATCTCGGCGTCGTACGGATCGATCCGCACCCGGCCTGCGTCGATCTCGGTCCGGATGTCCTTGTCAGAGAGAAGCACGGGGGCAGGATAGGCGCCCAAGCGGGCGGGGCCCAATCGGGGGAGGGGGGATCCGGGCTGGGGGCGGCGCCACGGCTCGGCCGGACAGGACCCGGCGGGGCGGGGGCGGCGCGCTCGGCCCGACGGAATGGGTGCCGCGGCGGCCCTACGAGGGCCGGAACGGCCGGACGCGGGCCCGGTCCCTCCGGACCAGGCCCGCGCCATACGGAGCGCCGTGCTCCCGTCGGCGCTACCGTTCCTCTGCCATCGCTTGCGCGCTACTGCTTCCCCGCCGAGACCTGCACCGGCACCGCATTCCGGAGCCGGGCGCAGCGGGGGCAGCGCAGAAGCCGGCCGGGTCCCAGCCGACCGGTACCGAGGTTCTGCATCGGGAACGTCGCGGTGCTGAACACGTGCCCTTCGGCACAACGAACGACGGTGCGCTCCATCGAGTCCCTTCCCCTACGGACGTGAACGACAAAAGCCACATTAGGGGATGGACCGGGCGTCGCTCCAAGCGGCACTCCGGCGCCCACGGTACGCCCCAACTCCCGCACGCCACAGCCGGATCCCCACCCCGTGAACAGCGCGAAGGCCCCGCGGTGCATGCACCGGGGGCCAGCGATGAGGTACAGTGTGCGACGGTTAGAGGGCCAAGCAGGCCGTCTTACGCGGGTGTAGTTTAATGGTAGAACATGAGCTTCCCAAGCTCAGAGCGCGGGTTCGATTCCCGTCACCCGCTCCAGACTGAAGGCCCAGGTCAGCGACCTGGGCCTTAATCGGCACCGCTGAGCCCAGCCTGCTGCCCTCGTCGCTCGTCGCGGCGAGGGCAGCAGCGTTCTGCTCCATGTTCACCCACCCTGGACCCACGCCAGCCCCCACTACCTGCGAATTCGTTCCGGTAGCCTCTGCCGGAACAAGTTGCCCCTGGGCACCCGGGAATCACGGATTCACCGCGGCGCGGAACGAGGCGATGCGCTCCGGCAGCGGGGGCAGGAGGTCTTCGTCGGGCACCGACGCCGCGATCTGCTTTACCTCGTCAGCCAAGTCGCGGTGACGAGACCAGAAGTCCGTGGGCACCTCCAGCACGGCACTCAGCAGGTCGCCAGGTAGTAGTCGCCTTCGGCGAGGGGGTCCTCGTGCAGGAACTTCATGGCGCGGGCACCAGCACTTCCAGCCCGATGTTCTGGCTGATCAGCAGCCGCAAGCCCTTTGCATCCAGCGAGCCGATCGGCTCACGGCGCAGCGCGTGCGCGGTGCGCACCAGCTTGGTGTCGTCGTCGCTGGGAGCTGGCCAGACGTCGCCCTCGATCTGTTCGAGAGACAGTTCCAGTCGGGACATCCTCACCTCCAAAATGATCGCCGGCGATGGTATGCACTGTCAGTTCTTGGTCCTGGGCACGTACCCCTCCGAGTGGTCGAGGAGCTTGCTCGCCTCGGACAGTTCGGACTGCAGCTCCCCCTTCTGTTCCGCCGAGATCCGGGGGTCATCGAGTTGCCGCCACTTCACGTTCGGCGAAGCTCGCCTTTTCAGTGGCGCTGATCGGCAGGGTAGCGCTGGAGGTCGTGTCGATCGCGGCGGCATGGTAGTGGAGACCGGCCGCGCGTAGCTCCCGGAGCAGGATGTTCAGGAAGTCATAGGTGGTGTGCAGTGAGCCGTTCAGTGGTCCCTTCTTCCACAAGGCGACTTCCTGCAGGCCGATGACCTCAGGGTGCTCCCGCCGCAGCAGGCGGGAGATCGCTCGGGCACGGGACGGGAAGTCGGTGGCAACCATCTGGTCATAGGCGATTCCGGCCCGTCTGACGAGTTCCTCAGGGGTGGAAGCGGGTGAACAGCGGCGTGAGGTCGGCGCCCTGATAGATGTTGTAGGTGGCAACCTTGAGCTGCCGTGTGTGATCGGCCTGAGCGGGGGCAGCCAGGCCGAGTACCGTAGCCAGAAGTCCCGCGACGACGAAGAGTGCCGTCATTCTGCGTGTCAATGCGCTCTCCTTCTCGTACTGACATAAAGCCGTATGAACATGCAGATATCAGGACGAGAGAGCCGGAGGCGTGAGCCGCAACTCATGATCACCCTTTTTCACAGCAGATCACCCTTTAAGCGGCTGTGAGGCCTCCGAACCAGAATGGCCGCTACAGGTGAAGCCGGTTTGGCCCCGGCACGGGAGCATCTCGCCGGGCCCCTGTTCCTGCCGCCGCACGCCTTGCGGATGACGTGGGTCAGCCGACCCCACGCCCCTCCCTGAACCGGGCTGCGGCCTCCGCGAGATCCACGATCGGGGCGGGATAGTCCAAGCCCTCACGGTTGACGTCGTCGAGGTGCGGGACACCATGGACCGTCGTGGCGTCGAGGTTCCGGAGCTCGGGGAGCCAGCGACGTACGTACTCCCCGTGGGGGTCGAACCGGCGTGCCTGGAGGAGAGGGTTGAGGAGCCGGTTCGGACGGGTGTCCGTGCCGGTCCCGGCGACCCATTGCCAGTTGAGCTGGTTGTTCGCGACATCGCCGTCGACGAGGAGGTCCAGGAAGTGGCGAGCTCCCACCCGCCAGTCCACATACAGCGTCTTGGCGAGGAAGCTAGCCGCGAGCAGGCGGGCCCGGCCCGGCATCCAGCCCTCGTGGCTCAGCTGCCGCAGGGCCGCGTCGACGACGGGGTAGCCCGTGCGGCCCTCCTGCCAGGCTTCGATCTCCTTCGTGGCGCGGCGCCAGCGGTCGTGCCGGGGGCGGTAGTCGTGGTCGGCCGCGTCGGGGCGGGCCGCGAGGACCTGGTGGTGGAAGTCCCGCCAGGCGAGTTGGCGGACGAAGGCATGTGCCCCGGGGCTGTCCTGTGCGCGGGCCCGGTGCAGCAGTTCGGTCGGTGAGAGGCAGCCGAAGTGCAGGTAGGGGGAGAGCCTGGATGTCGCGTCGGCGGCCAGGTCGTCGTGCTGGTCGTCGTATCCGGCCAGCGGGCCATCCAGCCATGACCGCAGTCTGCGGCGGGCCTCGGATTCCCCGCCGGCGGGCAGGTCCGGTGACGTGCGGCCTGGCGCGAGGTACTTCGCACGTGGCAGGCCGGCCGAGCGTACGTCGGGCACCGGCACCGCGTCCGGAGCGGGCAGGACTCCGCGTACCGAGAAGCCCGCCCACCGGCGGAAGTACGGGGTGAAGACCGCGAAGTGGTCCCTGCCCGCAGGCGTCAGCGCCCCCGGAGGCACGGCCGTCAACGAGGCCTCATGGACGCGTAGTTCGCGTCGGTCGCCGGCCATCTCCGCGCGCAGCCGGTCCTCGCGCCGCGCTGCGTAACGGCTCACGCCGGCCGCGATGTGGACCACCGCGGCCTCGGTCTCCGCCGCCACCCGGCAGGTCTCCTCGACCACGTCGCCGACGCGCACCACCAACCGTCCGCCCCGGGCACGCAGGGCCGCGTCGAGGTCGGCCAGGCTGTCGGCGAGGAACGCCGCCCGGTTGGGTACGACGAAGCCGGTACGGCGGATACCGGTGTCGGCGACGAAGAGCGGCACCACACGTTCCGCTTCTCTCAGGGCGGCCTGGAGGACCGGGTTGTCGTGCACCCGCAAGTCCGCGGTGAACAGGGCGACCGAGACGCGCACGGTTCCTTGAGCCCCCTCAGTGCGTACGGGCTGGTTCGGGGTCGGTCGACTCGGCTGCGGCGGCGATGTTGCGGGCCATGCCGCCGAAGATCGCGGCGTGGAAGGGCGTCACGCCCCACCAGTAGGCGTGCCCGGTCAGGCCGTGCGGATGGAACAGGGCCCGCTGCCGGTACACCGTGCGCCCCTGCGGATCCCGGTCGACGGCCATCTCCAGCCAGGCCAGGCCCGGAAGGCGCATCTCCGCCCGCAGCCGAAGCAGCCGGCCCGGCTCGATCTCCTCCACTCGCCAGAAGTCCAGGCTGTCGCCGACCCGCAGCCGGGTCGCGTCCCGGCGGCCCCTGCGCAGGCCCACACCGCCCACCAGCGTGTCCAGCCACCCTCTCAGGGACCAGGCCAGCGGCGAGGAGTACCAGCCGTTCTCGCCGCCGATCGCCTCGACCACCCGCCACAGCGCCTGCGGGGACGCCGCGACCGTGCGTTCGCGGTAATCCGTGTAGAGGCTTCCGCCCGCCCAGTCGGGGTCGGTCGGCAGCGGGTCGCTGGGGGCGCGGAGAGTCGAGGCCGAGGACCACCGTGTGGCCACCTCCGCTTCCTGCACGCGCCGGAGAGCCAGTCGAATCGCCTGGTCGAGTGTGACCGGTCCCTCCGGCGGGTCCGGCACATAACGGACGATGTCCCGCTCGGCGCAGACCACCTCGTGCTTCAGTGACTCGACCAGCGGGCGCGCGAGGGCGCCCGGAACCGGGGTGACCAGACCGACCCAGAGGCTGGACAACCGGGGGGTGAGCAGCGGCACGGGAAGAATGACGCGTTTCGGCAGGCCGGCGACGGCAGCGTACCGCCGCATCATGTCCTCGTACGTGACGATGTCCGGCCCGCCGATGTCGAAGGCGCGGTTGATGTCGTACGGCAGCCGCGCGCACCCCACGAGGAGGCGGAGCACGTCGCGGACGGCGATCGGCTGCATGCGGGTGCGCACCCAGCTCGGGGTCACCATCACGGGGAGCCGCTCGGTCAGGTACCGCAACATCTCGAACGAGGCCGAACCCGAACCGATGATCACGGCGGCCCGCAGTACGGCGGTCGGCACCCCCGAGGCCAGGAGGATGCGGCCCACTTCGGCGCGGGACCGCAGATGGGGCGACAGCGCGTGCTCGGGTGTTCCGGAAGGGCCCAGCCCGCCGAGGTAGACGATCCGCCGGATTCCGGCGGTGCGCGCCTGCTCACCGAAGATCCTGGCCGCGCGCCGGTCGGTCTCCTCAAAACCCCGCCCGGTGCCCAGCGCGTGCACCAGGTAGTACGCGACGTCCATTCCCTCCATCGCCGCGCGCACGGACACCTCGTCCGTCACGTCCCCGCGCACGGCCTCCGCCCGCCCGGTCCATGGGTGGCCCCGCAGCTTGCCGGGGGAGCGGGCCAGGCAGCGCACAGAATGCCCGGCGGACAGCAACTCCGGCACCAGCCTGCCGCCCAGGTAACCGGTGGCACCGGTGACCAGACAGCGCAGCGGCCGGTCGTCGTCGGTCATGCCGATCGCACGCATGCCGTTCGAGTGCACCTTGTCCGGCGACGGCTGGAGGAGCGGGCCGCAAGAAACGTCATGGCTCTCATGCCTCCCCGGGACGTGCCCCTTCGGGGGGCCCTGTCGCTGTTCCCTTGAGCCCATGTTCAGGCCCGAGGACGAGCCCCGCAAGCTCGCCGGTCCCGGTCGGAGGGTGACAGGGGTCGGCGCACGGGCTTGGGGGCCGACCGCCCACGAGCACCAGTTCGTCGCAGTTCCGGGAGGCGGGCCGCGCCGTTCCCTTCGTGCACGCCGTCCCCTTGTGCCCGCCGTCCCCTTGTGCCCGCCGTTCCCTTCGTGCACGCCGTTCCTTTGTGCCCGCCGTTCCTTTGTGCCCGCCGTTCCTTTCGTGGGACACGGCGCAGGACATCGCAGGCCCTGGCAGGCGGCCGCAGGGCAGCGGATGCGCGGCGCCCCCGGCCAGACGCCACCGCTGAGCGACACGGCAATCGATGCCGTGCCCGATCCGTGACCGTAACGGCCGGCAACCACGGTCAACAGCGGTGCGACCGGACCCGCGCCACTAGCCGGCAGGAGCGCATACCCACAGGTCAGCAATCATGTCGCACCTCAAGCGCCGTCACTTCCCAAGCTGAGTGCTACAGAAGCGGGGCGCGTCTGCTGCAGCGAGGCACACCATGCCTGGTCGACCGGCGCACCCGCCGCATTGGCTGACTGTCGTCGGCTACGGTTCGTGCCACAACCGTGCCAGATGCAGCGGTCAGCCACGGTCAACGAGGGTGTCTCGCGGTCGACTTCGGGGCCGCCTCACCAGGTATCGAAGCCCCGGGTCACCGGCATGCCTTCCAACCTCGCTCCTAAAGCGGGGTGTCGTAGGTTCGAATCCTGTCCGGAACACAAGCCGAAACGCCCCGTCCGATCATGGTTCCGGGGCGTTTGACATCCAGATACGACACAGCAGCGGGTCAGGTGCCCGGACGGGGAGCTCGCAGGTGTTGACGCTGTGCCAGCTCTTCGTCGTCGACCAGGGTGAGCATGGGCTGATCCGGCGCACACATCATGGTGACGAGAAAGCGGCTCCAGGAGTCCGACCGGTTGTTCCCGTCCTGGTAGTGGATGACATCGCCGCCCGGCTCCCAGAACGTCTCCCCGGCCTTGATCACACGCTCGGGCTCGCCTTCCAGCTCGAAGAGCATCTCCCCCTCCAGCATGTAGCCGAAAGCGGGTCCCGAGTGCCGGTGCGGAGGGGTACCGGGGTCGCCGGGAGGGAACTCGATGAGGACCGTCGTCGCCTCTGCCCCATCCGGAATGGACGGTGGTTTCACCGACTGCAGCACAGTTAGCGCCGTTTTCCATGCTTCTGAGCGCGGTTGGCTCTCAGTGCTGTCTGCTGCCGGCTCATTGTTCGACATTGTGAGGCCTCCGGTGGTGGGCTGGGTGGTTCAGGAGAGCCAGTCGCTGTAGTGGGTGGGGGCGATGCGGGCGTCGCCCTTGGCGGTGAGGGCATCGCCGGGGACGGCGGCGAACATGCCGGCGGTGTCGTCGGTGACGACCGTGCGGCCGTCGGGGTGGGCGTTCAGGGTGATCCGGCCGAGTTCGTCGAGGGGGAAGACGTCGGGCCCGGCGATGTTGAGGGTGCCGTTCAAGGGGGGACCGGCGGCGACTTCGGCGACGGTGTCGGAGATGTCCTGGGCGGCGATCGGCTGGAGCGGGGTGGTGGGCAGGCGGACGGTGTCGCCCTCGGTGGTCCAGGACATAACGGCGTCGATGAACTCCATGAACTGGGTGGCGTGGACGATCGAGTAGGGGACTGGCCCGGCCTTGAGGATGTCTTCCTGCAGGACCTTGGCCCGGTAGTAGACGAGGTCGGGCACCTGGTCCGCGCCGACGATCGAGAGAATGACGACGTGCCCCACCCCGCCTTTGTGGCTGGCGGCCAGGAGGTTGTCCATCGAGGTCTGGAAGAACGCCAGGGACGCGTCGTCGAAGGTCGGGGAATTCGTCAGGTTGACGACCACGTCAGCGCCGGCCACCGCCTCCGCCAGGCCCTGGCCCGTGATCACGTCGACACCTGTGGACGGCGAGTGCGGCACGGCCTCGTGCCCGGCCGCGTTCAGCTTCTTCACGACCTGCGACCCGATCAGGCCGGTACCGCCGATGACTGCGATATTCATGGGGCACCTTTCGTCGCGCACCGATAGGCCATACGTCCAGCTTGCGACTGTGCAGTGCGCGGCGCACGCGGCGGCCCGTGCGCTCCTGGGCATCCTGGTTGCGCTGCGTGCTGACGGCAACGCTGACGGCAATGGGTGCATACAGGCCGACCTTCTCGTGTCCGCACCCGCCGAGGGACCCGTTGACCGGCTTTCGTTGCCACGGCCGGTCGTGGAGTAGGTGAGGAACACGCGGTCGCCGTCGCGCAGGAAGCAGGTGATGTAACCCATTTCTCCGCCGACCGGTTCCTCCACGTCGCGCACCGAGTACCAGGGCTGGGTGTAGCCAGCGGAGATGCCGCTTCCGTGGGGACCGTCTGGGGACCAGGCGGGGAGGGTTCGTCGAGGGTCGTAGCCCCGCGGCTGGCCGCTGCGGCGCGTTGAGCGCCATGCCCGCCAGGTCGATGGAGCGCCGGGTCAGGGCGAGGCCGGATTGCCGGGAGCCTTCCGCGTCGAGGCCAGCACGCCGACTTTGTCGATGCGGTGCTCGGGGTTGCCCTTGTCGTCGCGCCAGGAATTGCCGGCCGCGTCGTCCTCCGGAGTCGCGCAAGTGGAGATGGTGATCATGGACTCGGTGGGACGCTCACCCGGCGAACCAGGGACCGCCGCCCGCTGCTCGGCGAGCGATCTCTGGGAGCGGAAGGAGACCGTCCTGGTCTTGGTGATCTTGTATTCGTAGATCATGCCACCCGACGTGACGAGGACCGAGTCGCCCTGGTCGAGGGATGGGAGCTTGCGCAGGGCCCCACCAGCGGTAAGGCGGTGGCCTGTCACGAGGTAGTTGCCGATCTCGCCGGGGCCGACACCCCCGTGGTCCCCGAACGGGCTGGCGGCGATGCCGCGGTCCTGGATCCGCGTACCCGGCCAGTCGTCAGTCGTTCCCTCGTACGGGACGACGGGCAGGTCCTTGAGGCCGATCGACGGGATCGTCAGCGAGGCGGTCTGGGTCCGGGTGCTGGCCTCGCGCAAAGTCGGCTTCGTCGAGGTCGTCTGCAGGACCGCTGAGGGGCTGTCCGGCGAGGGAGCCGTGGGCGTCTGCGTGGGCTCCGTTGCAGTTGACGATGCGCCCGGGGTGGCCATTGTGTCGGCTGCCTCGGCGCCGCCACCGGAGAAGCAGCCGGTAAGCACGACGATGAGCGTGCCGGCGAGTGCGACCAAGGCCGCGCGGGAAGGTGACATGCTACCTCCCAGTCGAAGCGGGAACATATCGGACCACGGGCCGGTCGAGGGTGAGCGCCTCCAGGTCGACAACAACAGGAACTGATCAGGTACCCCGTCCCGGGCAGCGCGAACGCCGACATCTCCCGCGCGAGGTCAGGCTGTCGCTTGTCCATGCCGGGCCCACGGCCATGGCCGGCGTCCCTCACCACAACAGATTTGGAAGCGTGCGCCCGAGTCGTCGGCGTAGGCTCACTCCAGTCACCCGGGCAGCAAGCCTCCCGGTGGTAGAGCACTCCACCAATCAGGAGACAGTCCCGTGTCCGAGCAGCACTCCTCCCCGACAGACGCACCGCTGATCCCTATGCCGGCCCTGACCCCGGGCGCACTGCGAGCGGCAGTCGCGCAGATCGCCCCGGCACATCTGCCCGCCTTCGTGGAGCACCTGGACCAAGCTGTAGAGCAGGCAGCCGCTCAGAGCACCATCACGCCTCTCCGTAGCTTCCTCATGTGGTGGGGAGAGTTCGTCGCGATCCAGCGCTTCCCTGCCAGAGCTTCCCGCCTGCGCGAGTTGGAGCAGGCTGCGCAATCCGCGACCGACCGGGACGACGTACGTCCTGTGCTGGCCGAAATCCGGCAGATCACGGACGACGCACGCCGTGAGGCCTCCGCGTGAGCGATGCCTGGACATGGGACTACGCCCCGGACGCCGACCATGTTGTCGGTGGCCTCCCGACCGAAGTCACAGCCGAGGTCGAGCGACTCGCCGAACAGCTCGTCGTCCTCGGCCCCGACGCCGCCCAGGTAGGCCGCGGCAACCTGCATGGCGGCGGACTGCGCACCCTGGACATCTTCGGCGGACGGGGTTTCTTCCTCTTCCTCGCACTGGAACGTCTGCGGCTCATCGTCATTACCCGGGTCACCTGGACCGGTTGAAGCGACGGTCAGGGCACCCTGCGCCCTGTCAGATACATGCCAGAACGGATGGGCTACTACCGGACGGCCCTGGCCGAGGGACAGCCGCCTGCCGGAGGGCATCCTCGCCGTGGCGGCGTCTACCCCTTGGTGCTCACCGGCGGCTACGCCGTTCGGCTCACGGACTGGTCAACCGGGGGACGTGCGTCCCGGGCAGCGGCGCATGGCCGGTCAAGAATTTTTTCCGGGAAATCCGACACAGCGGAGAAATCTGTGCTAGCTTGGTTCCAGTTGCAGTTTTGGTACCCATTAACTCAGTGTGCACCTGACGGATGTAACGTCAGGTGCATTTTTGTTTTCCGGACCCTCCGGATGGGGTCATTTCGGCGACTGGGGATTCTGCACCGTGCGGGAACTCATCATTGCCCCCATTCAAGGAGAAAAACATGGCTACTGGCACCGTGAAGTGGTTCAACGCGGAAAAGGGATTCGGCTTCATCCAGCAGGATGGCGGCGGCGCCGACGTCTTCGCGCACTACTCGAACATCGCCACCCAGGGCTTCCGCGAGCTGCAGGAAGGCCAGCGGGTGACGTTCGACGTGACGCAGGGCCAGAAGGGTCCCCAGGCGGAGAACATCGTTCCGGCCTGACACAGCCGGGTGCCGCGCAGCGGCACCGAGAACAGGGCCCGCGCCTCACGAGGTGCGGGCCCTGCTCCATTTCGCCCGGCCGACTGGCTCACCCTTTTCCCGGAGCCGGCTTGGGCCGCGCGCGTTTCTTCGATCAGGCGTAGCCTGATCTTACCGAGAGCATTTCGTGCAGCGCAGTCACGGCGGTGCCGTTCCCGGCGAGTGACTACATGGGCAGCCAAAAAATGCCCAGGACGGGACCGTGTGATGAAAAAGTCCACCGACCGTGTATCGCCTGAGAAAATGCACTCCTATCGATTGCCGCAGGCCCGGCTGAGCCTCACATCCGACGCCAGCCATGGACCATTCGACGGAGCATGGTGGCCGCGCTGTGACATGCTCGAACTCGAGCTGCCCGCCCTCGCGGACCTCCTCGACCCCCACTACGGAGCGCTCACCCACGTCACCGTGGGCGCGGCCGCATGGCCCCACGCCCCGCGCACGGTCCTGGTTCCGGGACACCTGGTCGAGGTGACCAGATCCGGCGCCGCGGCGGAGGCCCACAGGCTGACTTTCCTCTCCGGCACCATGGGCCGCTGGGTGCTTCTGGTCATTCCTCCGTACGCGCCGCCCGGAACAGCTGCCCGGCTGCTGGCCGCCGCCGCTGATCCGTGGAACCGTCTGACGGCCGAGGAAATGCTGACGCTGGCCGAGGCCGACGTCGTCGGAGAGCAAGAGGCTGCAGCGGGAATCCGAGGGCGGGCACGGGCTCGTCTGACGAACCCGACGGATCGCGCCTCCAGACCCTCGCGAGTTCCTGCAGGCCCCGAGGGATGAAGACCCGACGGACCGGGCCCGGCATCCAGCCCCGGCATCAGGCCGGGTCGCTCCGTTCGCGGCCGGCACCGGTGTCGATGAGGATCTGTTGGGCCCCGGTGATGTTGTCGGCCCGGACGGCCTGTGCCATCGCGGCACGCGCGGCTTCCGCAGTCGCTTGCGGGGGCACCACCATCAGCGAGAAAAGGTCCTGATCACCGCGGGTGATGAGAACGGTGTCGTCTCCGACGGGGAAGGAGTCGATGTGCACAACGCGGTCGTCGATGATCAGCCGGGTCGGGAGTGCTTCCCAGGCAGCGGCGTCCAGCCCGACACGCGTGACCGGGCCGAGGTGCTCGGTAAGGGCGCTGACGAGGGCGGGAAGCTCGGCACTGATGTCGCGGGAGCGCGGCCACCATGCCCCGTCGAGGACGCCCTCGCGGGACGATGTCGTCTCCAGCCGCAGCAGAGCCGTCCCGGGTTTCACGGCCTCGTGGATCGCATCGGGCAGCACCCTCGAAACGCGAGGGGTCTCGGAGTCGGTCATGGTGTGCCCGCCCGCCTGCGGGGCTTCGCTGTGCCCGCCAACGAAGGGATCTCGTTGACTTCACGGTACTGCGCGCGGCGAACCGCCCGACGGCGGCCATGGAGCAGCGGCCCGGCCGCTCCATCCAGCAGGGAACCCGGGCCAAGGGCGAGGCGTTTTCGGTCATCGGCACCCCCCGCATCGCGCACAGCACCGGGATACCGAGGACCGGGGCACCCGCCGTACGGTGCACGCGGGATCTCGCCTGGTGGCCGCCCGCGTCCCGATGTCTCCGGTTCCGCGTAAGGCGCACCTGACCGGGCATACGGTGCACGTGGGGACGGTTCACCGAAGAGCAGGGGCTCTCGTACAGCAGGACGCCGGAGTCGGCGACCCGCGCACCGTCGCGGTGATCGGGAGCACCACCGGCTCCTGATGGCGGGGCAGGCGAGGTTGCGCCGCGACAGCGTCCCGTACACCGCCACCTCGCCGCGCCGGGCCGCGCCAGAGGAGGTCTGCCATGAAGGTCGAACAGCAGCTGCCCTCCGCCGGCCATGCCGAGGTCCGTGTCGTCGCGGCAACGCCCGAGGTCGCCCGCCGGGTCGCGGAGGTGCTGCGTCGCAGCTTCGCTGCGACCGAACAGCGCAGCTACCCCGCCGGCGGCGAAGGCGGAACCCGTCTCGATCTCACGGTGGACACCACCCACACCGCAGGACCGGCGCGGTCCTGGCTGTCGACCAGCGAGCCTTCCATGGAGGAGCATCCTCAGGCGGGCGAGGTCTGAGCGCACAGCGGCCGCCTCGAACCGCCCTTCACGGTCCCGGCCTCGCACCGGAGCGAGAGAGCTGCAGTCATGGCAACACTGGGTGAGCGCAAGAACTACCGCAAGGCCGTCATGCGGGCTTTGTACGATGCCGTCGCAGACAATCGCCCGGGCCTCAGTGGAGCCACGCTCCGCGACCGCCTCCACTTGCCCGAGGAGGACCTCGCCGCCGCCTGTACCTATCTGGCGGGAGAGGGACTGGTCGCGGTCGACTGGACATCGCACAACACTGCCGCGACCGTCACCCTGACCCACGAGGGCATCCGGCTCATGGAGGCCGAGGAGGAAAAGCGCGGCTGACCCGGCGCGGGAAACACCTCGACACGGAGGTGGTCGGACGTGCACCGATGGGCCGGTCGAGGCGGGCGCCGGACATGGACAAGTCCCACGGAACCCGCACCAGCGACGCCGAGCTCCACCGCCAGCGCTCCACCCTCGAGATGATCGCCCCGGAGAACTTCGCCCCGGTCGCCGGTGTGGACGCGGCGGCTCTTCAACCGCATTCGGCAGCCGCCCGCCTGCGAGAGTTGGAGCCGGCTGCCGAAGCTGCGACCGACCGGGAGTCCGTACGTCCCGTGCTCGCCGAAATCCGGCAGATCATGGACGACGCTCGCCGTGAGGCCTCCGCGCCGCGCGGCCGACGTCGCCGGCCCCGCGTGATGTGGTGGGGGCTGGAGAGTTCGGGTCGGACGCGGCTACTGGAGCATGCCCTCAATGATCTCCCGGTTCATGGAGGTGACGCCGGTCGTGGTGATGCCGGAGGCCGTACCGGGGAGGCGGAGGCCATTGTTGCCCGTGATGTGGAGGTCGGCCGCCCGTGATGTGGAGGCCGGCGTAGCCGTCACGGTCGGTGTCGCGACGGCGGACCGTGGTGCCAATGCAGTCGTTCCACGTCACGGAGCCCGGCACGCCGGCGGTGTTGCGGGCGAACCACTGGGAGCCGGTGCCGCCGATGCCGCTCGCGCTGCCCTTCAGGACGTGGACGCCGCCCGCGTACGCCTCCTCGTTGATCTTCTCGCCGTACACCCCGATCGCCAGATCCCGGTAGCCGTCGCCGTTGACGTCGGCTGCCGAGATCGAGGAACCGAATTCGTCCAAGCTCTCCGGGGTGCCGGCGACGCCGCTGGTGGCCTGGGAGAGATACGGGCGCTGGTGGCGGGGCCCGTGGAGGAGCCGTACCAGAGGGAGACCCGGCCCTTGCGGTTGTCGTACACCGGGGTCCCGAAGCCGAAATCTCCGTGCCAGCCACCTCGCCGGCTGTGCCCGTTGCGTGTCCGGAGGGAACCACGGTCAATCAGGGTCTGCGACCTCTGCGGGACCCACCAACCCCGGCGTCCTCACCGCCTGACGCCATCCCTCACTGGGCCATGATGAGGCCGTCCTTCTGCGCGCCGCGGGACAGGACCGCACTGCGGATCTGTTCCAGCGCGCTGTCGGGTGCCGTACCGCGGCCGCTCCCGGCGACTCCGAGGGCGACTACACGCATCGGTGGTCCCAGGTCGGTGAGTTGGGGAATGAACTCGGCCTTGCGCACCGTCCAGCGCTGGCCCGGCTGCGATGGTGGTGCGAAGGTGAAACGCGCGATGGAGCTCTGATTGCCGCGGCCGTCCGAGCGCCCCTGATAATTGATCATCTTGCCCGAGAGCTGATCGCCCATCCCGTACACGACCCAGGTCCCGTTGACCTTCTCGTACGGCTGCGGAACGTGGTTGTGCGTGCCGAGGATCAGGTCGATGTCGGGGCGGTCCCCGCTCTTGGCGGCCGTCAGTCGCCGTGCCAGGGCCAGCTGTTGCTGGTCCGGCGCCTGCTGCCACTCCGTGCCCCAGTGCAGACTGACCGCCACGACATCGGCGCCCGCCTTCCGGGCCGCACGGGCATCGGCGATGATGCGCCTTTCGTCGATGAGGTTCACGGTCCACGGGCGGTCCTTGGGAATGGGGATGCCGTTGGTCCCGTAGGTGTAGGAGAGATGGGCGACCTTCGCCGCCCCCGCCCGCAGCAGGACCGGCTTGGCAGCTTCGGCGGCCGACCGTGCCGACCCGGTGTGCCGCAGCCCCGCCTTGTCCATCGCGTCCAGTGTGCGCTGCACCCCCGCACTGCCGGCGTCGAGTGTGTGGTTGGAGGCGGTGGAGCAGGCGTCGTAACCCGTATCCTTCAGCGCCTGCGCGACCTCGGGCGGAGAGACGAACGTCGGGTATCCGCTGAACGGGCCGGCTTCCTTGCCGTAGACGGTCTCCATGTGACATATCGCGAGGTCGGCGGCGGAAACGATCCGCTTCACCCCGGCGAGCATCGGACGGAAGTCATGATCTTCCCCGGACCGGCCGGCATCCTGCTGAGACTGCCGGATTATCGAATCGTGCGGCAGGACGTCACCCGTGGCCACCAGGGTGAAGGTGCTTTGCGGCGATATCTTGGCGGCACGGCCGGCCTGCTTCGTGACCGCGGACTTCGGCGTGCGGTGGCCGGACTCCGGCGCCGAACAGCCCGCTGACACGGCCGCTATGCCCAGCATCGCTCCGACGACGGTTGCGCTGCATATCCTCATCGTCTGACTCCTGGTTCGCCACCCCACAAAAGGTCGTCTTATATGACATATATGGGCATAGCTGTCAGCGCGACAGGAGCGGGGCCAGACGGGGAGTAACCGGGCCCTGTTGGTTCACTGAACGGTGCGGCGGACCACGAGAAGATCATCGCGCTTCTGAAGCGATTCAGGTCCCTGAAGCGGTAGATGTCCCGCGCCTCTGCCCCGGCCGTGCCAGATGCATGCCAGTACGACGGGAGAACAGGGGTCAGCTGCGGTCACAGCAGCTTCTCTCCGGCACCCCGCTGACGATGATTTCCGCAGGTCAGCAACCCAGGGCGGCTTCGCCGCCCGCCGTGGGGCGGGCAAATCGAAGGTGCCAGAGCCTTGGTGACCTTGGAACTGATCTATTTGCGCGTCAGCGACCTTACCGACTCGGTTCGTCCGATGATTCCCAAGCACAGAGCGCGGCTTCGGTTCCCGTCACCGGCTCCAAAGACTGAGGCCCAGGTCAGGGACGTGATCCCCAACCTGGGCCATCTTGTGTCGTTGACCGAGGCAGCCCCGGTGCTGGGCGCCGCGCGGCGAGCGGCCCACCGCTCATCGCAAACGGGGGCCGCGGACCACAACCGGTCGGCCCAGGGACCGCGTCAGCGCAGCTTCCGGCACAGGAAGGCGTCGGGTGCGCGCGACGATCCGAAGCGGCCGGTGTACGCGATTCCGGCCGCGTACTCGTCGTCCGCGCACTGGCCCTTGTGATGCCCGTACGCGAAGTCGCCCCCCGGGGCCTGGGGCGGGCGGTTGTCGGACCGGTCGAACCACACCGTCCTGCCCTCCGTGCCCAGGCCCCGGTGCGCCGCGGTGCACAGCGCGGCGGACACAGCGGCCCCGCGCACGCTGTAGCCGGACAGGAAGTGGCCCGCAGGGCACTGGAGTTTGGTGTGTCCGGGAGCCCAGTCGCGCCCGGGTTCGACATGCCGTTCGTCCCGGACCACCTCATGGGAGCCGCCCGGCGCCTGGAGGCCGCGGGCGCCGGTGTCGGTGCACAGGCCCCGGTTGCCGGAGTGGCTGAGCCCGATGAGTCGCTGGTCATCCGGGCAGGCCGCCTTGCGGGCCCCCTGGTCCCAGTCCGGGAGTGCGCGCATCCGCAGGGACTGGACGAAGTCTCCGTGGTCCGGACTCAGCATCGACCAGCGGTCCGCGGGGGCCACCTGCCCCGTACGGCCCGGTGCGCCGACCAGGCGCCTCCAGTCGTCGGCCCGCCAGTCGTCGCCGTCGAAGACGCCCATCCTCCGGCCCGCTGAGTCCCAGTGCAGCAGCGCCCACCCGTTGCCCTTCCGGTTCTCGTGCCAGCCGACGAGCGGCCAGTACGCGAAGTCGGCGTCCGTCTTGATGAGGTAGTCGACGAAGTGGCCGAACCAGGCCCGCTGTTTGGCCCCCGTCTCCTCGCGGCCGCCGACGCCGAATTCGCTGATCCACACGGGTGCCGTGAAATGCCGGTCGTGTTCCGAGGCGACGAAGAAGGCCTGGCGACGCAGCACGTCGTACAACTCGTCGCGGGTGAAGTCGCGATAGCGCGGGTCGGAGGTCTCGCCCATGCCGGTGGCGCCGCTGTGGTGCGGGCCGGTGTAGTCGTAGAAGTGGGCCGAGTAGACGAGTTTGCCGGACCGTACGAGGGTGTGTGAGAGACGCTCGGCGGGCTCCAGGGTGGGCCGTCCGTGAGGGAGTCCGTCAACGGGGATGCCGGTCCAGTTGATCCCCTCGACGATCACCAGCAGGTCCGGATCGCCCTCCTGGAGGATGCGGTCCGCCAGGTGCTGGGACGCCGCGAACCAGTCGTGCCGGTCTCCGAGGCCCCAGTTGGGATCGTCGAGGACGGAGCGGCGCACCTCGTTGTAGAGGTCGGCGCCGACGACCCTCTGGTTGTCCCGGTAGCGGTGGGCCATGAACAGCCAGTCCCGCTCCCAGGCTTCGGTGGTCTGGCTCGCGTTCCATCGTTCGTTGCCGTCGACGCCGCAGCACCAGCGCGTGGTGCTGGTGTGGTTGTTCAGGATCACCGCGAGGCCCGCGTCCGTGAGGGCCTCGACCGCGGCGTCGTAGACCTGGAGCGGCGTCTTCCCGCGCAGCGCCGGATTGGCCGCCACCGAGGCGTCCGCGACCGGGCGCGTGTCATGGATCATCTCGTTGGAGAAGGGGAGGCGAACGCTGTTCAGGCCGAGCTCCCGGAACCCGGCGACGATCTCGGACATCGGCGCCCGGTCCAGACCCAGCGGCATCCGATCCGACTTCTCGCCCGCGTGGTTGTTGCCCGGGTCGTCGGGGTTCCCCGATCCGGTCCATGTGCCGCTCGCGCCATGCCAGTTGCCCGATCTCAGCTTGAACCGGTTGCCGTCGGCGTCGACGATGTAGCGGCCCCTCGTGCTCAGCGGAGGCGTCCAGGCCTCCGCCGGGCGGGCGGCAGGGAGTTCGAGGACGTTCGCGGTGCGCCCGGTGGCCGCGGGCGGATCGGCCGCCGCCTGAGGCGCCGGTGGAGCACCCGCGACGACGCCCAGCATGGCGGCGGTGAGCGCCACTCGGACGAAGGATCTGTTCACGGTCAACCTTTCCCCCTCTTGGATCGCGGTTTCCCCGCGACACCCGCCGTGGTCATTGGCATGCATGCGCCATGATGCGGTTGTTGGGTGGAGTCGGCCAGTACCGCAGGTGAGGGCATGACCTCATGTCAACTTGGGGACGCACACCAACCGGGCGATGGCCGAGAGGATTCGCGGGACGACGGGGACGTCCTTGGGCTCATCCGCCCGGTCCCTCGGGTTAACGCCCGCTCGGGACCAAGCGGTGTCTCGACCGTCTGCAGAGCCGGGTCCGCATGACGTGGTCGGCCACCCGGCAGGCACCCGCCAGGGCGATGGAGCTCAGGACCCCCGGGGCAGTGAGCGCCCAGGCCGGGGCGGGAGGGTGGGCGGAGGCGACGCCATCGGCCGGAGCGGGCCGTCCCGGCGCCCGGACGGGCCGGGGAGCCGGGACGGCCACTGGTCTGTCGGCGGTCGGAATCACCTGTCAGTCCTCCGACTTCAGTGCCACGTCGCGGGAGGTCGCGATGACCTTCTCTGGGTACCGCACTGGGCGATGGTGCCCCCGGCGATTGAACTGACGCCGCCGGCAAGCCGTACACATAACGGCGGCCCCGGCCCAACGACCCGGATCCGCCGTGCCATCACCGGGCCTCGCGCGGGAAGGACCTTGGGGTTGTCGCTCTTCACTCGCCTTCGTCAGCTGCCGCATACGGACAAGGCAACGGCGGAGGGAGGCCTGACGCCGGACGGCCCCCCGGAGCGCACACCGGACGACACCGCCGCGGGTCAGGACACCGCCGAAAGTGCCGGCGCCGACGTTGGTGAGGAATCCGCCGCAGGCGACGCCGCCAGTGACAACCCGGGCGAGGCCGTCCCAGGCGGCGGCTGGCGGGACAGGCACCCGGCTGCGGCCCGGTACATGGCGAGGGTGACCGCGGCCCTGGCCGCCCTGTTGGTGCTCTTCACCCTCCTCCTGCCGAACCAGCTCAGCCACCTCACGCCCTACGCGTTCACGCGCATCCCGGTGGAAGGGATCTTCGGCGCCACCGTGCTGCTCGTCCTGCCGCACAAGGCCAGGCGGGTGGCCGCGGTGCCGGCTGGGGTGGGCCTCGGCCTGCTGACCATCCTGGACATCCTCGACATGGGCTTCAACGAGGTCTTCGGCCGAGGGTTCAACCTGGTGCTCGACTGGGTCCTGCTCGACGACGGCGAGTCGTTCCTCAGGGACTCCATCGGTCCGGCCGGCGCGATCGCTGCCGTGGTCGCAGTCGTGCTCTTCATCCTCGCCTTGCTCGTCCTCAACGTGCTGGCGGTCGTCCGCCTTGGTCACCTCATGGCCCGGCACAGGACCACGGCGACCTATACCGCCTTGGTACTCGGGACCGCCTGGGTCATGTGCGCGGCGCTCGGCGTGCAGATCGGCGGCGTGCCGGTTGCTTCCATGAGCACGGCCGCACTCGTGCAGGACCGTGTGGTCCGGGTGAATGCGGCCCTGAAGGACGAGCGGGCGTTTGAACAGGCCGCCGCCGTCGACCATTTCCGCGTCACCCCGGGCGACCAACTGCTGACCGGGCTGCGCGGCAAGGACGTCATCTTCACCTTCATCGAGAGCTACGGCCGCAGCGCGGTCGAGGACCCGAGGATGGCGCCGCAGGTCGACGCGGTGCTCGCGGACGGAACCAAGCGGCTGCGCAAGGCCGGGTTCTCCTCCCGGAGCGCGTTCCTCACCTCATCGACGAGGGGCGGCATGAGCTGGCTGGGCCACTCCACCTTCCTGACAGGCCTGTGGATCGACAACCAGCTGCGCTACCGCACCGTCACCGCGGGCAATCACCTGACTCTCACTGGTGCCTTCAAGCGCACCGGCGCCTGGCGGACGGTCGGCATCGTGCCGGGCGTCACCACTGGCTGGCCGGAGGGCAAGTTCTTCGGCCTCGACAACATCTACGACTCCCGGCACCTCGGGTACAAGGGCCCGAAGTTCAGCTGGTCGACCATGCCCGACCAGTTCAGCCTGGCCGCCTTCGAACGCCTGGAGCACGGCAAGCGGGGCCACAAACCGTTGATGACGGAGATCATCCTGACCTCCAGCCACAACCCCTGGGCGCCCGTCCCCAAGATGATCGGTTGGGACAAGGTCGGCGACGGCTCGGTCTACAACGCCATCAAGAAGGCGGGCAAGGACCCGAGAGAGGTGTGGAAGGACCCCCAGCAGGTGCGCACCGAGTACCGGCGTTCCATCGAATACTCGCTGAACAGCCTCATCTCCTATGTGGAGAAGTACGGCGACGACAACACCGTGCTCGTCTTCCTCGGTGATCACCAGCCCGTCCCGGCCGTCACCGGTGACCACGCCAGCCGGGACGTACCTATCGCGATCATCGCCCACGACCCGGCTGTGATGGACCGGATCTCCGGCTGGGGCTGGCAGGAGGGTCTGAAACCCGGACCACAGGCCCCGGTCTGGCGGATGGACACCTTCCGCGACCGCTTCCTCACCGCCTACAGCTCGCAGCCCGGCCCCACCCCGTCCACGCCGACCCGGTAACCGGTGGGGTCCCATGGGTTATTGGCCAGGCCGACGAGCGCGGGACGAACGGGCACGTCGGCATACGCCCGTTGGGCCGCCGAGCCATGTGAAACGGCCGGCCATCACACGCCGGAGTGCTGGGCACCGCTCCTGGCCGGCCGGCTGCCCACAGGCCGCGTAGTCGGGCCGTGCCGGGGTGCTACGGCCGCCGGCCCCACACGATGAGCGGCCGGGTGCATGAGCCGTCGGCTGGTTCGGCTGGTGGCGCGGCTCACCGCATACATCCAGTCGCAGGACGGGCAGCGCGAACCTGGCACCGGCGCCGGCCTTCCCCAGCGCGCGCCTCATCTGCCGTACCCGGCACCCTTGCTCAAGCAGGTTCTCTCACCGGTCGTCCGCCGACCGCTCGATGCGCTCCACGAGTTCAGCGGCCATCGTCTTGATGGTCTCCAGGCCTTTGTGGCCCCAGGGGTGCGGATCCTGGTCCACCACACAGATCGTGCCCAGTACCATGCCCGTGCGGTCGATCAGCGGCGCTCCCAGGTAGGAGTGGATGCCGATGGCATCGACCACCCAATTCCCGGCAAAACGGGGGTAGTCGCGGACATCGTCCAGCACCAGAGCCTTGCGGCGCTTGACCACATGTGGGCAGAAACCAATGTCAAAGTCACGAGGCATCACCCGGCCGGGCACGGGGTCCTCGAGAAGATTCGGCGGCTTCAAACTCACACTTGTGTCGGTGGCCGCGCTGTACAAGCCCCCGTAGTACTGACGCTCCTCGTCGAGAAAGAAGTTGACTCCCGAGTAGCACCCCCCAGTGCGCCTCGCCAGCTCACGCGCGAAGTCATCCAGCTCCGGAACGGGCCTGTCTTCGATTCCCAGTTCGCGAAGCCGGCGTGTCCGGGCCTCCTGCTCAGAGTCCTCCGGAGGGAGAAGCAGATGACGCACGGCGATCGCTATATCCCCCTCGTGGGGAGGTTTGGACGCCATCGCTGCCATGGGAACTCCTTGAACTGATCAGATGCTGCACGAGGGAAAGTAGAACCCGCATACCCGAGCTGGACAGGCGAGCATCACACGCGACCACCGGCACCTCGGGCTTGAGGTCCAGCGCCGCCCGCACCTCGTCCGGCCGGTAGCGGTGTGCCCCGTCGAACTCATTGACCGCGACGAGGAAGTTGATGCCACGCGATTCGAAGAAGTCAACCGCCGCGAAACTGTGGTCCAGCCGACGGGTGTCGGCAAGCACTACCGCACCGAGTGCACCGGCTGACAGCTCGTCCCACATGAACCAAAAGCGTTCCTGGCCGGGCGTGCCGAACAGATAGAGCACGTGCTGGGGGCTGATGGTGATCCGGCCGAAGTCCATCGCGACCGTGGTGGTGGCCTTGTTCTCCACCCCGTCCAGTCTGTCCGTGGCAGCACTGACCTCGGTCAGCAGCTCTTCCGTGCTCAGCGGCTCTATCTCGCTGACCGCTCCCACGAAGGTGGTCTTGCCCACCCCGAAACCCCCGGCGACCAAAACCTTGATCCCCATCGGAAGGGAGTCGGCGCCGGGTGCCTCACAGCCGTTTGAGGAGCCCATCCCGCAACGCCTCCAATAGATCTAGATCGAGGGTAGGACATGGCCCCTGCGTTCCCAGGTCGAAGGGCCGTGTGACGACCGCGCCGTGCTCCACCAAGTCGGACAGCAGCACCTTGATCACCGTTGCGGGCATTCGTGTGTGCCCCGCGATCTCAGCCACCGTGACCGGCGTCTGGCACATCTCAAGCACATGTGCGTGATCCAGTCCAAGGTGTTTCCGAAGCGCGGTACCGGTGGCCACCACCATGGTCATCAAGTCGAAGTGGCACGTGGGTCTGGTGCGTCCCTCGCTGACGGTGTACGGCCGGACCAGCCGCCCGACGGCGTCGTCGAGCAACGGCCCATCCGGATCGTCCGAGGCGTCCGGCATCGCTCACTGCCCCACCGACTGGCGGGGAGCGGCCCCCAGGTGGCGGCGGGCGCTCTTGACCATCATGGTCATCTCGTAGCCCAGCACCGGCACATCCGCTTCGCGCCCGGCATGCACGGCCAACAGGGCGCCCGGCCCGGCCGCGGAGACAAAGAGCATCGAGCTGCTGAGTTCGGTCACGATCTGCCGCACATCATCGTCGTCGTCAAATCGCTTGCCGGCACCGCGGGCCAGCGAGTACAGCCCGCTGGCGATGGCCGCCAGATGATCCGCCGCGTCTTTGTCCAGTCCTTCCGAGGCCATCACCAGACCGTCCGAGGACAACAGCAGTGCGCTTCGCGTATGGGGTACGCGCTGCACAAGGCTGGTCAACAGCCAAGAAAGATCTTCGCTCACCACGATCGCGCCCTTCTCCTCAAATGACGTGAACCGCTAGGGGGCCGGGTCCGGCTGGGTATGCGCGCCAAGGGGCGAGGAGGCGTCCGTCTCCTGGAAGTCCTCGGCCCGGCGGACGCCGGTCTGGAAGGCGGCCATCAGGCCGGGATCGTGCTCGACGTCCTTCGCCTGCTTCGGCACTGCGGCAGCGCCGGAGGTCTGCCGCAATTCCGGGGCGAGGTGTTCCTGACGGCGGCGCTTGGGCAGCAAGGGACGATCAACTTCCGCCGTGGCGGCCGCGACAGGGGCGAGTGGTGGTTCGGCCACCGCTGCGGGTACCGGGCGTTGAGCGACGGATGTGTCCCGCGCAGGTGCCGGCTCCGCCGAGTCGTCGGCCCGTCCGTGAGGGGCAGGGGGAGTGACACCCGACGGTTGTTGCTGTGGCTCCACCTCGTCCGGGCGCTCGCCCAGCAGTTCATGCGGCAGCACCACCACCGCCTGTGTACCGCCGAAGACGTTGCTGTGGAGTTGTACGGCGATGCCGTGCCGCCGGGCAAGCGCGGAGACCACGTACAGGCCGATCCGCCCGTCCTGGAGCAGCTCCCCCAAAGCGATCCTGTCAGGGGAAGTGAGGAGGGCATTGAGCTGGTTCCGCTCAGCGGAGGTCATGCCCAGGCCGCGGTCCTCGACCTCGATCGCCAGCCCGGCGGTGACGTGCTCGGCACGCAGCAGCACCTGGGTCTGCGGACGGGAGAACACCGTGGCGTTCTCCACCAGCTCCGCCAGCAGGTGGACCACGTCGACGACCGCGTGCCCGCGCACCGTCCCTTCGACCGGAGGCACCATCTTGACCCGCGAATACTGCTCGATCTCGGCAGTCGCGGAGCGCATCACATCGCCCATGCTGACCGGTCGGGTCCACTGGCGGTGGGAGACAGCGCCGCCGAGCACGGCGAGATTCTCGGCGTATCGCCGGATACGGGTGGCCAGGTGGTCGACATGGAACAGGCCCTTGAGCAAGTCCGGGTTCTCGACCTCGTTCTCCAGGTCGTCCAGCAGCCCGATCTCGCGGTGCACGAGAGACTCCAGCCTGCGGGCCAGATTGGCGAAGACCTCGAAATGCTCGCCGCCACGCTCCTGTGCCGCGAGCTCCGCCACGGTCGCCTCGGCGGCGCGCTGGGCGGATGCGATCTCGTGCCCAAGCCGGTCCAGCGCCTCACCCGTCGGCTCGGGCAGCGGGCCGCTCTGCTGCTGACGTTCTATCAGCTCTTGGCCGCGCTCGGTCTGCTGCCGCAGCTTCGCCAGTTCGTCCTGGGCGCGTGCTGCGAAGCTGCTCAGCTCGGTATAGCCGCGCGCGAAGGCCCGTGCCTTGTCGGAGGCGAAGAACCCTGCGCCGGTGAGGATCCCGCAGATGATCAGCAGCGTGCCCGTGACCAGACCCCAGAAGGCGTTCTTGTCGACGTGGCCCACGCCCACGGTGAACAGGATGGCAGCGGCTGCGGCTCCGGTGAGCGTGACCAGCCCGGCAGGCAGCAGTGCGAGAAGCACCAGGTGGCGCTCAACGGCCTTGCCGCGCCCACACAGGACGTCAGGGACATGCCATGCCTGGGAGCCTACCGACCCCATCTCCTGATGGGCATGAGCGGGCAACTTCGAAGGTTCCTGCATCAGAGTCCCTGGTTGCATACCGGCCAGCAGGCCGAAAAGTGTGCGACGCACGTTACCGCCAACGGCACTCCACGTCACGAGGGGTTACATCGCGGGCAATGATTTACCGGACCGCACGTTCCCGACCTGACCCCAGTGCCTGCAGCACATCCGGTCGAACGTGCCAGATCCGTACACTGTGCGCCAGAATGAGCCGGCACTGACGGGCAGTGGGCGGGATCCAGTCGCCGGCAGATGTACGAGGCCGGGCGCGCGGCCGGCTCCCCCTCCCAGAGGCCGCCGAGTGGCGGGAGCCAGTGCTGATGGAGAGGGTGGCAGAGGGGGTGCTTGTGCCCGGCCGGAAGGGCCGGGCCCGACCTGGAGGCGCCGATGCCCGAAGTCACCACTCCGTACCAGCCCGGTACGCCCTGCTGGATCGATCTCATCGCCCGCGACCAGCAGGCCGCGCTGGATTTCTACGGGCAGTTGTTCGGCTGGACCGGTGAGATCGGACCGCCTGAGACCGGCGGATACTCCGTCTGCTCACTGCGCGGCAAGCCGGTCGCCGGCATCATGTCCGCTCAAGCCGTGCCCGAGGGCCAGCCCGCGCCGCCGACCGTGTGGACCACCTATTTCGCCTCCGCCGACGCCAGCGCCGCCGAGCAGGCGGTCACCCGCAGCGGCGGCACCGTGATGATGCCGGTCATGGATGTGATGAACCTGGGACGGATGCTGCTGGCCGCCGACCCCACCCGGGCCATCTTCGGTGTCTGGGAAGCGAAGGAATTCCCCGGCGCCGGGATCGTCAACGAGCCTGGCGCACTGATCTGGAACGAGCTCAACACCACCGACCCGGAGGCGGCGGCCGCCTTCTACTCCGCGGTGCTCGGCATTCAAACCTCCACGATGGAAGGCGCCGAGGGCTACTTCGCGCTCAACGTGAACGGCCGCACAGTCGGCGGGATGCAAAGCATGCCCGAAGGAGCACCGCCCGGCACCCCCTCCTTCTGGCTGGTCTACTTCGCGGTCGATGACACCGACGCCTGTGTGGCGAAGCTGACTTCCCTCGGCGGGACGGTGCTCAATCAGCCCTTCGACATGGCTGCGGGAAGGATGGCCGTCGTCGCGGACTCCCAGGGAGCGCCCTTCGCCGTCATCAAGCCGAAGCCGATGTCCGCCTGACGCACCTGGGGGAGGACGGAAGCGAGAGGGCCGTCCTGTCGGAAGGTCCCAGTCGTCGCCGCGGGCCTGCTGGAACCGGGCAAGGCCCTCGGCCAGGTCCACGATGGGTGCGGGGCAGTCGAGGCGCCGGCGTTCGGCGCCCGGCAGCCACCAGGGACGGTGTACAGCAGTGCCCTCGACCGCGGCGAGTCCGGGAGCCCAGCGGCGTACGTACTCCCCGTCGGGATCGAAGCGAGCGGCCTGCGCGAGCGGATTGAGTACCCGGGCGGATCGTGAGTGAGCGGCATCCGCTCCGGCGCGGGCAGGGCGCACCTAGGAGCATGCCAGCCGACATCGCCATATGTCGCTTACGCCGGTTCGGCGGTCTCGAACGCGAAACGCGACGGCAGGCAACCTTTGCAAGAGCACCACAAGGGCTACACATCCCATTCGGCAGCGGCCGTTAGCGTTGCGGGCGCTCCATGGGTGTGCGTAGGTGAATCCGCGCCCCAGCCCCCGGCAGCCGGCAGAGAAAGATTGACATGGACTACTGCACCTTGTGCCGTCGGAACCTCAATGGTGCCCTGGTGTGCCCAGGGTGCGGCTCATACGCACCGGACATCGCCCCGCTCACGCATCGCGACCGTAACGCGGCGACAACGTCGTGGGCGGCGGACGACAGCGGGGAGTTCGCCGCCTCAAGGACTCACTCAGCCACTGCGCGCCCCAAGTCCGCAGCGATCGGGACCGGCGCCGCCGGGAATGCAGGAGGGGCGCCTGCCGACTCCTCCAGCGGTGATGAACCGACCGCCCCCATCGCGCAGGGCCGTGCCGCCCGGCGCCGGCAACTGGCACGTTGGAAGAAGAGCCGCCGTCGGGCCGCAGTCGCGACGGCCGTTGCGCTCGTCGGTGGCGGCCTGGCCCTCACCGCCCTGCCGAGCGGAGCGTCCAACGCCCGCCCGGAAGCGGCCTCAGCACCGGACATATCCGAGACCACCACCCCGATGGGGTCCGCCGACTCGTCATCGACTCGGTCGGACGAGGAGGTTCCCAAGCGTCCCAGCGCTCGCCCGACGCACAAGGCCGGCCCGCAGCGCGAGACCACTGTCCCCGCGGCCCCCAAGCCCGCCACCAGCGCGCCGCCCCACACCGCCGCCAGCGCCCATCCCACCGCGCCGGCGAGTCTCGTGCCCCACACGCCATCCGCCGCGCTCAGCGAAACGCACGTTCAGCGCGCCGTCCCTGCCCCCTCGTACACCGCCAAGCCCGCGCCGACGCCCCAGCCGGGCGACGACTCCACCGCAAGCACGCCGCCTGCGAGCTCTCCGTCGTCTCCGTCGACGGCACCCTCATCGCCGGCACCCTCGTCGCCGGAGCCCGTGTGTGTGCTGGTGGTGTGCCTTCGCTGACGCGGCCGTCGCCCGCGCACCCCGGAGGCGTTGAGTACTGACGGCAGTCCCACGCGGGATTCCCCGGCAAATGAACCGAAGCCGCCGACGAGCCGTACAGACACCGGCGGCCCTGGCCTCCCGAGCCTCGTCCGCCGTGCCACCACCGGATGTCGCGGGGAAGGACCTTGGGGTTGTCGCTCTTCACACGCTTTCGTCAACTGCCCAATACGGCCAAGGCAGGCACTGAGGAGGGCCCGACGCCGGACGGCCCTCCGGAGCCCGCTCCCGACGGGGCCGCCGCGAGTGAGCGCACGGGCGACCGTAGCGACCGTGAGGAAGCCACCGCAGGTGACGCCGCCGGCGAAGACCCGGGGGAGGCCGTCGCGGACGGCGGCTGGCGGGGCAGGTACCCGGCCGCGGCGCGGGCGGTGAGTTGGACGACCACCGCCCTGGCCGCCGCGCTTGTGCTCTGCGCGCTCTTCCTGCCCAACAGGGCCGCCGGCTTCACGCCCAACGCATTCGTACGCCTCCCGGTGGAGGGCGTGTTCGGCGCCGCGGTCCTGCTCGTCCTGCCTCCCAAGGCGCGGCGGGTGGTGGCGGTCCTGGCCGGCGCAGGCCTCGCCCTGCTGACGATTCTGAAGCTCCTCGACATCGGCTTCTACGCGGTTCTCGCCCGGCCGTTCGACCCGGTGCTCGACTGGATCCTGTTCGACGACGCCGAGTCAGCCCTCCAGGACTCGGTCGGCCGGGCGGGCGCGATCGGTGCCGTGACCGGGGCCATCGTCCTCGTCCTGGCCCTGCTCGTCCTCACGACGCTGGCGGTCGTCCGGCTGAGCAACCTCATGGCCCGGCAGCGCGCCGCGGCGGGGCCCACCACCTTGGTACTCGGGACCGCCTGGATCGCCTGTGCGGCGCTCAGCGTGCAGATCGCGGGGACCCCGGTCGCCTCCAGAAGCGCCCTCGGGCTCATCAACAGCCGTGCGCACCTGGTGAGTGCGGACCTGAAGGACGAGCGGGCGTTCGCCAAGCAAGCCAAGGTCGACCACTTCCGCCATGTGCCGCCCGACCGGCTGCTGACCGCGCTGCGCGGCAAGGACGTCATCTTCACCTTCATCGAGAGCTACGGCCGCGGCGCGGTCGAGGACCCGAGGATGGCCCCCCAGGTCGACGCCGCGCTCGCGAAGGAGACCGAGCGGCTGCGCAAGGCCGGGTACTCCTCCCGGAGCGCCTGGCTCCATTCACCGACATTCGGCGGCGGCAGCTGGCTGGCCCACTCCACCTTCCTGTCAGGCCTGTGGATCAAGAACCAGCAGCGCTACCGCAGCGTCACCTCGAGCGACCGCATGACGCTCACCGGCGCCTTCCGGCGCACCAATGCCTGGCGGACGGTCGGCATCATGCCGGGTGTCACCCGGGCCTGGCCGGAGGGGAAGTTCTACGGCCTGGACCACGTCTACGACTCCCGGCACATGGGGTACAAGGGCCCGAGGTTCAGCTGGTCACGGATGCCCGACCAGTACGCCCTGTCGTCTTTCCAGCGCCTGGAGCACGGCAGGCCGCACGAAAAGCCGCTGATGTCGGAGATCATTCTGACGTCCAGCCACACCCCGTGGGCGCCCATCCCCAAGACGATCGGCTGGAACGAGGTCGGTGACGGCTCGGTCTACAACGCCATCGCGAAGGCGGGCAAGGACCCGAAGGAGGTGTGGAACGACGCCGCCCAGGTGCGTAAGGAGTACAGCCGTTCCATCCAGTACTCGGTGCACACCCTCATTTCTTACGTGGCGAAGTACGGCAACAAGAACACCGTGCTGGTCTTCCTCGGCGACCACCAGCCCAACCCGATCGTCGTCGGCGAGAAGGCCAGCCGGGACGTACCGATCGCGATCGTCGCTCATGACCGGGCCGTGCTGGACCGGATCTCCGACTGGGGCTGGGGCGACGGCCTGAAGCCCGGCCCGAAGGCCCCGGTCTGGCGGATGGACACCTTCCGCGACCGATTCCTGACCGCCTACTCCAATCCGGCCCGGTAACCGGCGGGGGCACAGCCGCGCCGACGCCCTTGGGTCCCGTACGGCGATGATCTGCCGGCAGGCTGCTTGCCTCGGCGCTCAGTGGTCGGCGGCTCAGACGATGACGCCGTCGAGGGTCAGGGCGCGGGCGAGCTCGGGGCTGGCAACCTCCCACGCATAGACCTCGAGCCGCCTTCCGTGCGGGCCCGTGAACGTGTGTGCCGCGTCCACATAGGGACGGTTCAGCTGACGCGCACGCGCATGGATCCGATCGGCGAAGCGCGCGTACGCGGGAAGCTCGGCGGCTGTCGGGGCACCGAGGAATGCGGTCGTCACATCCGGCCGCAGCTGGTGCACCGTCTTGATGCTGTTGGCGCCGAAGCTCTGGATGACCAGCTTGTCCCGCACATGAGAGGCGTCGAGCCACCCGGAGGCCCGCAGTTGGGCGATGATCTGTTGCTCGATGCCCGGGAACCGCTGAGGTGTCTTGATCTCCAGCAGCAGCCCCTGATCGGTGCGGTCCAGATGCTTCAGGTACTGCGCGAGCGTAGGCACATGCTCGCCGGCGAACTGCCTGCCGAACCAACTGCCGGCGTCCAGACGCTTGATCTCCGCCTCGGTGAAGTCCGGGACGTTCCACGGGGCTCGACCGGGGTAGACCACCCGGGCGTTCGTGGTCCGCGACAGCGTGCGGTCGTGGATGACGATCAGCCGGCCGTCCTTGGTGCGCTGGACGTCGTTCTCAACCCATTTCACACCGAGTCTGCCGGCGGCATCGATGGCGGCGAGCGTGTTCTCCGGGGCCATGGCCGAAGCGCCACGGTGAGCGACGATCACCATGCCGCGGTGAGTCGGGCTGGGGGCGGACGCGAGGGCCTGCCCTGCGGTCATGGCGAGAAGGACAGCACAGACGAAAGCAGCAAGCCCCGTGGTCCGCATCATTACTGACCTCTCTTCGGTTATTTCCACAAGCCTATGTGCACTGATTCATCAGAGAATCAGGAAATGCCGGGCGGGGCAGCGCAAGCTGGGGTGCTCCAATCGCGGCACCGCTCGGAAACCAGGTCGCGGCGAACAGCCGTACCTGCGCGCCGGCCGTACCCAGCAGGCCCGACCCGATCGGCGGATCCTCATGCTGAGATCCGCCGGAAGGCGGGTACACGAAGACGGATATCCGCCGTTTCCCGCACCAAAATCCAGTCGGAGGGACCGCTGTGAAGTTCGGGATCGCAACCTTCATCACCGATCAGGGCATCCGACCGGCTCCTCTCGGGCGCGCGCTGGAGGAGCGCGGGTTCGACTCGCTCTTCATCGCCGAGCACACGCACATTCCCGCGTCGCGCCGTACGCCCTATCCCATGGGCGGCGAGCTGCCGGACATCTACTACCGCACCCTCGACCCGTTCGTCGCACTCAGCGCCGCCGCCACCGTCACCGAGCGGTTGCTGGTGGCGACAGGCGTCTGCCTGCTGATCCAGCGGGACCCGATCATCACGGCGAAGGAGGTGGCCTCCCTCGACCTGGTCTCCGGCGGCCGCTTCATCTTCGGTGTCGGCGCCGGCTGGAACCGCGAGGAGATGGAGAACCACGGTACGGACCCGGCCACACGCGGCCGGGTGCTCAACGAGCGACTGCGGGCCGTGCGGGAGCTGTGGACCAAGGAGAAGGCCGAGTTCCACGGCGAGTTCGTCAACTTCGACCCGGTCTACCAGTGGCCCAAGCCGGTCCAGCGGCCCCACCCCCCGATCTATGTGGGCGGCGGGCAGCGCGCGTTCCCCCGGATCGCCGAGTTCGGCGACGCCTGGCTCTCCCAGGCCCTGCCACCGGACGTGCTCGGGCAGCAGACCGAGGAGCTGCGCCGTATCGCGGGACGTGATGTGCCGGTGACCGTATACGGGGTGCCTGCCTCAGCCGACGCGGTCGAGAGCTACCAGCGCGTGGACATCGAGCGGCTGCTGTTCTACTTGGACACCCTGCCGGAGAGGGAAACCCTGGAGCAGCTGGACCACATGGCCGAGATCGCCGCCCGGTTCCGCTGAGCCCCCGGGAGGCGTGGTGCCCACTCTCACGAGTGAGCAGGCTCTGGAACGGTTCACGCGGTCCCGGGTGGCCCGGCTGGCGACCGTGGACCCCGAGGGCCGCCCGCACCTGGTGCCGGTGGTCTTCGCCGTACTCGGCGACACGGTGGTGCTGGCCGTCGACCACAAGCCGAAGCGGTCGACGCGGCTCAAACGCCTCGCCAATATCTCCGCGAACCCGAATGTCTGCCTGCTCGCCGACGCGTACGACGAGGACTGGGACCGCCTGTGGTGGGCACGGGCCGACGGCGAAGCCCACGTTCTGCCGCCGGCTGACCGCTCGGCGACCTCCGCCGGGTATGTCGCGCTGCTGGTGGACAAGTACCGGGCGCAGTACACCGGGCGGGCTCCGCAGGGTCCGGTGGTGGAGGTCTCGGTCCATCGGTGGAGTGGCTGGCGCGCGACCTGACGCGACGCCCCGGACCTCTTACGGACCTGTGACGGTACGGCGCGTGGCCCGGCCCGGCGGTGGCCGGCCCCTTAGCGTCGCGTTCATGCGTGTACTTGTCACCGGAGGCGCCGGGTTCATCGGCGCCCACATCGTCCCGGCCCTGGCCGCCCGCGGACACGAGCCGGTCGTGTTCGACGCGCTGCTGCCCGCGGCGCATCCCGAGGCGCCGCCGCTGCCGGACGTGGAGGTGATCCACGGCGACGTACGGGACCGGCAGGCCGTGGAGCGGGCGCTGCGGGGCGTCACCGCCGTGTGCCACCAGGCGGCGATGGTCGGTCTGGGCAAGGACTTCACGGACGCGCCGGCGTACGTCGGCTGCAACGACCTGGGCACGGCGGTGCTGCTCGCGGCGATGGCGGAGCGCGGGGTGCGCGACCTGGTCCTTGCCGGCTCGATGGTGGTGTACGGGGAGGGGCGCTACGACTGCCCGGTGCACGGCGAGGTGCGGCCCGGCCCGCGCGCGCCCGAGGATCTCGACGCGGGACGGTTCGAACCCGCGTGTCCGCGCTGTGGCGAGGCCCTGCGGCCCGGGCTGGTCGGCGAGGACGCGCCGGCCGATCCGCGCAACGTGTACGCGGTGACGAAGCTGACGCAGGAGCAGCTGGCCGCCGCGTGGGCGCGGGCGACGGGCGGGCGGGCGGTCTCGCTGCGCTACCACAACGTGTACGGGCCGGGGATGCCGCGAGACACCCCGTACGCGGGCGTCGCCTCGTTCTTCCGCTCGGCGCTGGCCCGCGGTGAGGCGCCGAGGGTGTTCGAGGACGGCTGCCAGCGGCGGGACTTCGTGCACGTACGGGATGTCGCCGCGGCGAATGCCGTCGCGCTGGAGGCCGTGGCGAGCCGGGCGCCGGGCACCTTCACCGCGTTCAACACCGGCAGCGGCGAACCGCACACCGTCGGCGAGATGGCGCGGGCGCTGGCCGCGGCGCACGGCGGGCCGGCGCCGGTGGTGACCGGGGAGTACCGGCTGGGCGACGTACGCCACATCACCGCCTCGTCACAGCGGCTGATGAGCGAGCTCGGCTGGCGGCCGGAGGTCGGATTCGCCGCCGGGATGGCCGAGTTCGCGCGCTCGCCCCTGCGGGCGACGGCCGCTATGACGGCACCGCGGGCAGAGTGACCTCGAACCGGCAGCCGCCGGCCACGTTCCGTACGGCCGCCCGCCCCTGATGTGCCTCAACGATCCCGCGGACGATGGCCAGACCCAGTCCGGCGCCGGCCGGGGGCGTACGGGCGTCGGTGCCGCGCCAGCCGGTGTCGAACACGCGGGGCAGGTCCTCATCGGGGATACCGCCGCATGCGTCGGTGACGGACAGCACGACGGAGTCGGCCTCGCGGCGCGCGGCCACCGCGACCGTACCGTCGGCGGGGGTCCGGCGGATGGCGTTGACCAGCAGATTGCCGAGCACCCGGGTCATCTCCTTGAGGTCCACCTCCACCGGGATCGCCGTGACACCGTCGCCGTTGAGCCGGACGCCGTGCTCGCGGGCGAGCGGGGCGGCACCCGCGAGAGCGTCCCCGACCAGGTCGTAGACGGAGATCCGGGCGGGGCTGAGGGACAGCGCGCCGGCGTGGATGCGGGAGAGCTCGAACAGGTCACCGACCATGTCGTTCAGGCGCTCGACCTCGGTGCGGATCTGCCGGAAGTAGCGGTCCGGGTCCTGGGCCATGCCGTCCTCCAGGGCCTCGGACATGGCGCGCAGCCCGGCGAGCGGGGTACGCAGGTCGTGCGAGATCCAGGCGACGAGCTCGCGTCGGGAGGCTTCCAGGGCACGCTCGCGCTCACGCGATTCGGTGAGTTTCGCGCTGGTGGCGGCCAGTTCCCGGCCGAGTGCGGCCAGTTCGGCGGTGGCGTCGCCGTCCGGGGCGGCGAAGCTGCCGCCGTCGCCGAAGGAACGGGCCGCGAGGGTGAGGGCGTTGCTGCGAGCCACCACCCAGCGGCCCAGCAGCAGCGCCGTGGCCAGGGAGACCACGGCGGCCATCGCGCAGACGGTGGTGACCACCGTCAGGTCGTGCGCGGAGAGGAACATCGCCCACGCGACGGCGAGCGTCCCGGCGAGCATGGCCGTCACCGCCACCGAGGCGACGACGGCGAGGGACACGGCCACGGAGCGGTGGCGCAGCACACGCAGCGCGACGGCCCCGAGCAGCCCGGCCGCGGCGGCGCCGAGGAAGGCGAACAGGGCCATGAGCAGCAGGTCGTTCATGGTCAGCTCCCCATCCGCGCGGCATCGAAGCGGTAGCCGACACCCCATACGGTCTGGATCAGGCGGGGTGTGGCCGGGTCGTCCTCGATCTTCCCGCGCAGCCGCCGTACGTGGACGGTGACGGTGGACAGATCGCCGAACTCCCAGCCCCACACCTCGCGCATGAGCTCCTCGCGGCCGAACGCCCGGCCGGGGTGGCGCAGCAGGAAGGCGAGGAGGTCGAACTCGCGGAGGGTGAGGGAGAGTTCGCGGCCGTCCTTGGTGGCGCGGCGGGCCGTCGGGTCGAGGGTGATCCCCGCGCAGTGCAGCAGCGGCCCGGGCCGGTCGCGTCCGGGCGTACGGCCGCGGCGCAGCACCGACTCCACGCGCAGCACCAGTTCCCGGGGGCTGAACGGCTTGGTGACGTAGTCGTCCGCGCCGATCTCCAGACCGAGGATCCGGTCGTCCTCGTCCCCGCGGGCGGTGAGCATGATGACCGGGACCGGCCCCTTGCCGCGGAGCGTGCGGCACACCTGAAGGCCGTCCATGCCGGGGAGCATGAGGTCGAGGACGACCAGGTCGGGCCACTCGGCGTCGGCCCGCTCGAGCGCGGCCGGGCCGTCGTCCGCGCGGTCGACGACGAAGCCGGCGCGCTCCAGATAGCCCGTGACGACCTCGGCGACGGTCGGGTCGTCGTCGACGACGAGGACACGCCGTACGGGGGCCGGAGATGGGGTCTGCTGCATGGCTCCAGCGTCGCACCGGCGCTTGCCGCTTGGGCCGCTCGGGCCGCCGTCCATGGGGCGATGTCCGTGTTTCGTAAGAACCGGAAGTCCGTATTGTCGCTTTTAGCTTCGTACTGTGGTCGGCGTGACCCACTCGACCACTCCCCGTGTGGACGTCGTCCTCCCCTGCCTTGACGAGGCCTCCGCCCTGCCCTGGGTGCTGGAACGCATCCCGCCGGGCTGGCGCGCCATCGTCGTCGACAACGGCTCGACCGACGGCTCCGCCGACATCGCCCGATCCCTCGGCGCCACCGTCGTGCACGAGCTGCGGCGTGGCTTCGGAGCTGCCTGCCACGCCGGGCTGCTGGCGGCGGACGCCGACATCGTGTGCTTCTGCGACTGCGACGCCTCCCTCGACCCCGGGCTGCTGCCCACGGTGGTCCGGCCGCTGCTCGACGGCACCGCGGACCTGGTACTGGGGCGCCGGCGTCCGCAGGTGCGGGGCGCATGGCCGCTGCACGCACGCCTGGGCAACCGCGCCCTGGTCCGTATGCTGCGCGGGCGCACCGGAGTACGCCTGCGTGACCTCGGTCCGATGCGCGCCGCCCGGCGCCAGCCGCTCCTCGGGCTCGCGCTCACCGACCGGCGCAGCGGCTATCCGCTCCAGATGGTCGTACGGGCTGCGGACGCCGGCTGGCGGATCGCGGAGCTCGACGTGCCCTACCGGCCGCGGACGGGCAAGTCGAAGGTCACCGGCACCTGGCTCGGCACCTGGCACGCGGTACGGGACATGCGGGCCGTACTGCGGCAGCCGCCCGAGCCCCAGGCGTCGCGGCAGGCCGCCCGATGACCGGGCCTGACGGGCCGACCACCCTGCTGGTCATCGCCAAGGAGCCGGCCCCCGGCCGGGTGAAGACCCGCCTCACCCCCGACTACAGCCCTGCCGAGGCCGCACTGCTCGCGCAGGCCGCCCTCGCCGACACCCTGGAGACGGTGCTCCGGGCCCCGGCCCGGCGCCGCGTCCTGGCCCTCGACGGACAGCCGGGGCCCTGGCTGCCGGCCGGCATCGAGGTGGTGCCGCAGTGCGGCGGCGGGCTGGACGAGCGGCTGGCGGCGGCGTTCGCGGGCTGTCCGGGCCCGACGCTGCTCATCGGCATGGACACCCCGCAGATCACCCCCGGCCTGCTCGACCCGGCCCTGTGCCACGACGCCTGGCGTGACTGCGACGCCTGGTTCGGCCCCGCCGCGGACGGCGGCTTCTGGGCACTCGGCCTCGCGGAGCCCGAACCGGGGCTGCTGCGCGGCGTACCGATGTCCACGGCCACCACCGGCGCCGTACAGCGACGACGGCTGACGGACGCGGGGCTGCGGGTGCGTGACCTGCCCGAACTGCGGGACGTCGACACCGCGTCGGACGCCGCCCAGGTGGCCGCCACCGCGCCGGGCGGGCGCTTCGCCGCCACGTTCGCCGGCCTGACCCAGGCGACCCCGCGATGAGCGCAGCCCAGAAACCGCCGCCGGTCCCGTCGGCGGACGTCATAACGCGCGCCTGGTCCAGCGACCCGTACACCGACGCGCTGCGCGCCGGACGCGGTCCGCTGTTCCTGCGCCGGGCCGACGGACGGCTGCTTCCCCTGGAGGTGGAGCGCTGGTGCGCCGCGGCCGACTCGGCGGACCTGGCCGTACTGCGGCGGTGCGAGGGGACCGTCCTGGACGTCGGCTGCGGACCGGGGCGGCTGGTCGCGGCGCTGGCCGGGCTCGGCCAGCCGTCATTGGGCATCGACGTGAGCCCGGCGGCGGTCGCCCGTACGGTCCGTACAGGCGGCCTGGCGCTGCGCCGTTCCGTCTTCGACCCGCTGCCCGGCGAGGGCCGTTGGGGGACCGTCCTGCTCCTGGACGGCAACATCGGCATCGGCGGCGATGTACCGGGCCTGCTCAGGCGGATCGCGGAGATCGTCGCTCCCCGCGGGCTGCTGCTGGTCGAGGCCGCACCCGCGGACATCGACGAGCGGGTGCGGGTGCGGGTCGACGACGGGCGCGGGCACCTGGGCGCCGGCTTCCTCTGGGCGCGGGTCGGTATGCCGGCGCTGCTGCGGCACGCCAGGGCGGCGGGCTGGAGTGCCGTGGAGCAGTGGACGGCGCCGCGGCGGAGCTTTGTCGCGCTGCGCCGTACTTACTGACGCTTCGGCTTGGCCCGCGGGGCCGGTGGGCTCGGCTTCCGTGGGCGGACGCGCCACATCCGGGCCAGGAGCCACAGGGCCGAGGCACCGAAAAGAGCGGCACTGGCCAGCAGCCAGCGCTCCCAGAAAACGCCGCCGGGCAGCCCGGTGTACGCCTCGTAGTGGCCGACCCGATCGAGGATCAGCGGGAACCACACCAGCAGGAGCACTCCGGAGACGACGGCGGGAACCCGGATGAAGTTGATCCACTGCAGGGTCGCCCAGACGGGCTCGCCGGGCCGCGCACCGCTGCGGAGCAGGGCCTGCACACCGCGGTCGACGGCCGTGTAGAGGGGCAGCAGCACCAGGTCGTGCAGGAGGGCGCCACCGATGAACCACATCGCGATGCCGTACGCGTTCCCTTCCAGCAGCCGCACCCCCGCGTACAGCGTGAGGGCGAAGGAGCCCAGCATCAGCAGCAGTTGGAGCGGCGAGGCCCCGTACCGCTCCCGGAAGCCTGCCCTGCGGCGCTTCACGCCGGCTCCCCGAAGCTCAGGCGGGCGACCCACTTGGTGTTGTACACGCCGGGGTTGTTCGGAACGATGATGCGCGCCGGGTATCCGTGGTCGGGGGAGAGGTCCGCGCCGTTCACCCGGAGGGCCAGCAGCGACCTCGGGTCGCGGACCTGGTTGTCCCGCAGCGCCGTCGCCCGGAAGGCGCCCCTGCGCTGCAGCGACTCCACGAACACTCCAGGCGGGCGGCCGTCCGAGCCGACCAGGGCCGCCAGGTCCGCGAGCCGCACTCCGCTCCAGTGCTGATCATTCGTGGACCATCCCTCCACGCAGGCGATCGGCAGGGCCGCGGTGTGCTGCGGCAGCGCCAGCAGCTGCGCACGGCTGAGGACCACTTGGCGGCCCTCGCCCCGGACGACCAGCCGCCAGTCGGGCCCGATGTCGCGGGGCTGGATGCCGCGGGACGCCGCGGTCTTGTTGATCTGAAAGCCGTTCGGCCCGGGACCGGGGTCCTGACCGTGCGGGGCGAGAAAAGCCGTACGCCGCAGCGGCCCGCCAATGCTCTGCCCGGCTGTCGCCACCAGCAGGGCGGCGGATCCCAGGCCCACCATGCCGAGCGCTCCCCGGCGGGACAGGGTGGGCGCGGCCGGACGGGGCGTGACCAGCCCGGTCTCATCCTGCGGCTCGGGCTGGGTCAGGGCTGTCGGGACGCGTAGCTCGTCGCGCAGCCGGCGGCTGCGCAGAGCGCGCCGCATCCGGGGGAACCGGGTGGCCACATGGACGACGAACGCCGCGATGAACACCCAGCCCCCGTAGAAGTGCAGGGGATAGAAGGAGCCGGGAAAGATGTAGTCCAGCTGGATGTTGAGCACGCCGGTGGCGAACTCGAAGATGGCACCGCCGACGAGCAGGAGCAGGGACAGCCGGTCCAGCGCATGCGCGACGGACCGCACCGGCGGCCACTCGAAGAGCTTCGGAATCACCGACCAGAGCTTGGCCAGCAGCACCGGGACGAGGACCACGCCGAGCGTGACATGGATGCCCTGGGTGACGCGGTAGAGCCAGTACGGGCTGGTCGGCCAGGGGAACAGATAGAAGCCCAGTACGCCCTTGCCGGGCGTCTTGTCGTTCCGCGGGGCCAGATCCGGGTTGTAGGCGGCGTAGGACAGCAGGCCGGTCACAAAGACCAGCGTGATGCCGAAGAGGAGGACCACGCCGAAGACAGAGGTCAGCCAGGGCCCGCGCAGGGGGCTGCGCCAGAAACCCGGCCGGGTAGGGCCCGGGGGAGGGGTGGCGGCGGCCGACCGGAGGCGCTTCCACACGGTGTGCCGGGGCGCTTCGGGCTGAGCCGCCTTCTGCCGGGGCGCCGGGGAGGCGGCGGGCCGACCCTCGCCGCGCTCGTGCTTCTCTTCGCTTTGCCCATCACTGCCGTGCTGGTCATCCATGGGGTTCCTGTTCGAGCCCGGGGCCGTCACCTGCCGTGACATGACGCTATGGCCGCGAGCACCGGAAGGACCGCCGACGCCCCATGACAAAACGGTGACGTCACCGCCCGCGGCAGGCGAATCTGACGGTTCGATGACGGTCCCCGCGCGCGTCCTCCCGCAGCGCCGCCCCGGCGTCCTAGCGTGGCGAGGTGACCCTCCGTAGCTCCTCCGCAGCGCGCCGCCGCTCCCCCGGTCCGGACCGCACAGACGCCGGGCGCGAAGACGCCGGGCGCCGACGCGACGTACGGGCCGCGGCCCTCGGCGCGGTCTTCGTCCTGATCGTCGCCCTGGTCGGTACGGCCATCCAGCGCACCGACGGAACCCTGTATGTGGACTGGCCCCCGCTCTACGCCCGCTGGCTCCCCCATGTCGGGCCCGGCACCCCGGCGGCCGTGGCGGTCGCCGGGGCGGTCGTGGTCCACGGCCCCCGGATCGCAGCCCAACTGCCCTGGCGGTGGCTGGTTCTGTGCAACTGGCTCGCGGCCATGGCCTGGACCTGGTCCCTGGCGCTTGTCGACGGATGGCATCACGGGGTCGCCGCGCGGCTCACCACCAAGTACGAATACCTCCGGGCCATCGGCCGGTTCGACGACATCGGCCAGGCCCTGCGCGACTTCACCCACCACATCCTGCTGGGCCAGCCCGACCACTGGCCCGCCCACGTGGCCGGACATCCGCCCGCCGCCGTGCTGACGTTCGTGGGACTCGACCGCATCGGGCTGGGCGGCGGCGCATGGGCCGGGGTCTGGTGCATCACCGTCGGCAGTTCCGCGGCGGCCGCGGTACTCGTCGCGCTGCGCGCGCTCGCCGACGAGACCACCGCGCGCCGCGCCGCGCCCTTTCTCGTCCTGGCACCCACAGCGGTCCTCGTCGGAGCCTCCGCGGACGGCTACTTCACGGGGGTCGCCGCCTGGGGCCTGGCGCTGCTCGCCCTGGCGGCGACCCGTACGGTCCGCGCCCCGGCCGCCGTGGCCCTGGCGTCCGGTCTGCTGCTGGGGCTCACCGCGTATCTCTCCTACGGGCTGACGCTCGTGGCACTCATGGCCACCGCCGTGCTGCTGTTCGCACGCACGGCCCGCCCGCTGCCGTACGCGCTGACCGGCGTGGCCGTGGTGGCCGCCGGCTTCACGCTGGCGGGCTTCCGCTGGTGGGAGGGTTACCAGCTGCTGGTCGAGCGCTACTACCAGGGCGCCGCCGCAACACGTCCCTACAGCTACTGGATCTGGGGCAACCTCGGCAACGTGGTCATCACCGCGGGGCTCGCCCCGGTCGCGGGCGCCCGCCGGGTTCTGTCCGGGGCGCCCGGCACCGTACGGCGATGGCGCAACCGCACCGCGGAGCGCCCGGGTACGGACGGGCTCGTCGTCATCGTCCTGGCCACGCTGGTCGCGATCGCCGTCGCCGACCTGTCCGGGATGAGCAAGGCGGAGACCGAGCGGATCTGGCTGCCGTTCACCACCTGGCTGCTGCCGGCCGCCGCTCTGCTGCCGGAGCGCGACCACCGCGGCTGGCTTCTGGCCCAGGCCCTTCTCGCACTGCTCCTCAACCACCTCCTGATGACAGGGTGGTAGACGCGCCGTCAGTCGGTGTCGGGCCCCTGGGCACGCACCTGCTGCACGTGCTCGAGCGAGGCGCGAAGGTCGCTCAGCCAGCTGTCGGTGTTGCGCTGGACGAGCCGGACGCACCAGGCCAGGGCATCGCTGCGGCTGCGGGCGACTCCCCCGGCGATCAGCGTGTCGAGCACCTGGCGCTCCGGCTGTCTCAGCCGTGTCATGACCGGGGCGGAGACGGTGGTGAACAAGACCCGCTCATCTCCGCACTCCACACCCCAGGAGACCTTGCGGCCGAAGCGCCGCTCGGCCTCACGGGCCACTTCCATGCGTTGCTCACGAGTGCGCTCGCGGAACTCAGCGATCCGACCGTCCCGGGCCGCGTGCCGCTCGGTCTGCGACGCGTCCGCAGGTGACTCGGGCTCGGGGATCCGGCCGATGACGGTGATCTCCTCACGGTCGACGTTCACCTCCACCAGTTCGAGGAAGAGACCGTCCGGCAGCCGCCCGGAGAACCAGCCCCGCAGCGCCTCTCTCTGCTCGGCTGTAATCATGTAATTGACGTTACGCCGCTGGCGCACAGGCGCAAGGGCCTGACGGGGGCCAAGCCGGATGGTGGGCACGGATCACGTTCCGCGCCGCCGTACGAAGGGCACCAATCGTGTTCAGGGACACCGTCTGACTTGCGGTGAGCGCGCGACGTCCACTCAGCCGACCGTACGCCCGGCCGCAGGCCCCTACCAGTCAGTCGATCTCTTGTGCGCCCCGGGCATCACGGCTGCTCACGGTCTGCGCGGTCGGGGAGATGTACGCGCGGAACGGACGCGGTCCGTACAGATACGGCAGCGTATGGACGCGCCAGGAGCGCGCGTACCGGGGCGGAGGCCTGTCACCCACGACCAGCACGGCGACCGGTTCGCTCTGCGCCGTCTGCTCGATGCCCGCCGGGGTGATGCTGCCGTCGTGTCCGGAGGGCTGGCGGGAGGCGCACCCGGCGCGGAAGGCGACCCGTACGGCCTCGAAACCGGTCAGCATGCAGGGCGCACGGACCCCTTGGCGGTTCAGCTCCACAGCGACCCGCTCGACCGCTCCGCCCACCCTCTCGCTGCGGGCGACCACATTGCGCAGAACCGTGAACTGGACCGCGAGGTGTGCGAGGAGACCGATGGCGAGGGCTGCGGCGACGACCAGCCGCAGATGCGGCCGGACGCCGACAACCGCTTGGACCAGGCACAGCGCCACGGGGATCGCGAGCAGGGCATAGCTCGGCAGCAGAAAGCGAGGCGCCGCGTAGTCGATGAGGAACAGGTACGGGACGGCCATCGAGGCCCCGACCAGAGCCGGCAGCAGAACCGGGGCCAGACGGCGCGCGCGGCGGGCGGCCAGGCATCCGGCCACCGCCGCCACCGGCAGCACCACCCACCACAGTGCCGTGACCGGATGCCGCCAGGGCACCTCGCACGGCCTGCACAGCGTCCGCCCGGCGAGCGCGCGCAGCTGGTCGTCCACGGCGAGGTTCCAGCCCATGCCCCCCTGGATCTCGCTGGCCCGCTGCACCCGGGCGAGCAGGCCCCCGTAGGACACATACGACTCGACGATCCACTGTGCGCAGCCCAAGGCGGCGCTCACGACGAGGACCAGCAGGATGACGGGGTGCCGCCAGGTGCGTACGCGCAGCACCGCGGCGGCCAGCGGCAGCGCCAGCCATACGGCGTCCGCGGGCCGCATCAGGGCGGCGAGGACAACGCCGCCGCCGAGCCCGGCCAGCGCGTGCCAGTCCTCCGGTTCGCGTACGGCCCGCAGGAAGCAGCCGACCGCGAGCAGCGACGCGAAGGCCACCCACAGGTTCGGCATCACCTGCGGCCCGTAGTAGATGGTGATCCACAGCCCGGAGAACAGGGCCCCGGCAAGGGCCAGCACTGGCGCGGGCAGCAGCCGCCGCCAGACCCACAGCGCGAGGAACAGCGCGGCACCGGAGAGCACGGCCAGATAGACGCGGACCGCCAGCGCCGAGGTGGTCAGCGCGGCCACCGGCGCGACGAGGTAGGTGATGCCGCGGGCGCGCGGCGCGCTGAAGAACGCGGCCGGGGCCTGCGGGCTGACCTGGCTGAGGTACACGGTCTCGTCCCAGCCGAGACCGGCGCCGGGCACGACCAGCACCAGCTGGGCGGCGATGAACGCCAGGGCGGCGGCGGCGAGCCAGGGCAGCGGGGGGACCGTCGGCGGCTGAGGCCAGCCCGGGCGGGGCCGCTCCGGCAGGATGGGAGCCAGGCTGCGTGTCTGCATGGGCCGGACCTCGTCGTATGTCTGGGCAACTGATCGATTCCTCTGCTTGTACGACTAATCACCGGGTACTTGTTCAGTCGCCACGCGGCTCAGGCACTCGGCCGAAGGATCACCCTCTAAGGGCTTACGGTCCGGGGCCGGCGCCCACGCGAGTGAGCCGAAGGGCGCCCCTGCCGAAGGGAGTGGGGGCACTCCCAGGCGGAAGCTCTGGGGGAGCGCGGAGGGCCCGAGGAACGAGGGCCCGAGCACGGTCGACCGTCGGCAGGGGGTCTGCGGGCCCGGAGGCGAACCGAGCGCTATCGCCGCCGCCAGGTCCGATGCCGGCCGAACCGAGGACGAGGGAGCCCGCCGATATGAGCGCATCCAGCCGGCTTCGCATCCGCCGCGCCTACGACCCGCCCGACCCCGATGACGGCACACGCGTGCTCGTCGACCGGCTGTGGCCGCGCGGCCTGTCGAAGGAGGCCGCCAGGCTGGACGAGTGGGTCAAGGAGGTGGCCCCGTCCGACGAGCTGCGCCGCTGGTACGGCCACCGCCCGGAACTCTATGAGGAGTTCGAGCGCCGCTACCTCGCGGAGCTGGACGACCCGGAGCACGCCGAGGCCCTCAACCGCTTGCGTGCTCTCGCCCGCTCCGATGGCCCGGTGACCCTGCTGACCGCGACCAAGGACGTCGAGCACAGCCACCTTCCCGCGCTGGTGCGGCGGCTGTCCCGCAAGAGCTGACCCGGTTTGCCCGCGTCGGTGGTGGTTACCCGCCCCAGGTGAGCGACACCCGCACCGTACGGATCGGCCGGCGGACCATCGAGGTCCACCGGCCGGACAAAGTCCTCTTCCCCGACGACGGCATCACCAAGTTCGATCTGGTGGAGTACTACCGCGCGGCCGCCCGGCGGGCGGTGCCCCATCTGCGCGGACGCCCGCTGATGATGGTCCGCTACCCGGACGGCATCGGGAAGCCGCCCCTGGTGCAGAAGAAGATCCCGGATCACTTCCCCGACTGGGTGCACCGTGCCGAGGTCCCCAAGGAGGGAGGGACCATCACCCATGTGGTGTGCGACGACGCGGCCACCCTCGTCTACCTCACCGACCAGGCGTGCGTCACCCCGCACCGCTGGCTCTCCCGCGCCGACCGCCCCTACCACCCGGACCGGATGGTCTTCGACCTCGACCCCTCCGAGGGAACGGACTTCGAGGACGTGCGATGGGCGGCCCGGCGGGTGTGCGAGCTGCTGGACGAACTCGCTCTGCCCACCATGCTGATGACGACCGGCTCCTCCGGTCTGCACGTTGTCGTACCGCTGGACCGCAGCGAGCCCTTCGACGATGTGCGGAAGTTCGCCCGGGAAGTCGCCGAGCTGCTGACGGAGCGTCACCCAGGCCGGCTCACCATCGCGCAGCGCAAGGCCGACCGCACCGGCCGCGTCTACCTGGACGTCCAGCGCAACGGCTACGCCCAGACGGCGGTCGCCCCGTACGCGGTACGTGCTCTGCCCGGCGCCCCCATCGCCATGCCCATAGCGCGCGAGGACCTGGACGATCCCGCACTCAGCGCGCGCCGCTGGACCCTGGTCACGGTCGGCGAACGGCTGCCCGCCGACCCGTGGTCGGGCATGCCCCGCCGAGGACGGTCCCTGGCCAGGCCCAGGTCGGCGCTCCGGGCGGCAGCCCGGAAGTGAAGGCCTTCCGTCCGGAAATGGCGCAGGCCCCGCCCGGTGGGGTGCACCGGACGGGGCCTCGTAGCGTGTTCGCGCTGTGAGCCGTCGGCTCACACGCCGATGTCCTCGCCGTCCTTGCGCCAGACGCTGACGACCGACGGGCGGGTGATCTTGCCCGGGCCGTCGGGCCAGGTGGAGGCCGGCTTCTCGACGCTGGCGCCGTCCACCTCGCCCGGGTGCTGGACGGCGACCACGACGCGCCGGTCCTGCACGATCGGGCCGCAGGTCTCAGCGCCGGCCGGCATGGTGAGGAACTGCTTCACCTCGCCGCGCCGCGGGCCGGCGGTGGCGACGCCGAAGAGACCGTCGTGGCTGCCCAGCGCGTTGCCGTCGGTCGAGATCCACAGGTTGCCGTACAAGTCGAACGTGACGTTGTCCGGGCAGGAGATGGGGCTGACCTGCTCCTTCGGGAAGCCCGCGAAGTAGGTGTCGGGCTTGTTCGGGTCGCCGCAGACCAGGAACAGCCGCCAGCTGAAGCGCTTGGAGGCCGGGTCATCACCGCGCTCGGCCAGTTCCAGCACCTGGCCGTGCTTGTTGGCGTTGCGCGGGTTGGCCTCGTCGGCGGGGGCCTTGCCGGGCAGGCCGCGGTCCTTGTTGTTGGTCAGGACGACGTAGACGCGGCCGGTGCGCGGGCTGGGCTCGATGTCCTCGGGGCGGTCCATCTTGGTGGCGCCCACCTTGTCGGCGGCCAGGCGTGTGAAGACGTAGACCTCCTCAGCGGTCATGCCCTCGACGAAGGAGGTGTTCCCGCAGGCCAGCGGGATCCACTCACCGGAACCGTCGAACTCGCCGTCCGCCGGCAGCTTGCCGCTGCCGTCGATCTCGGCGGCCGGGCTGTCGCCGGTGAGCTTGGCGACGTACAGCGTGCCGTCGTCCAGCAGGCTGAGGTTGTGCTCGCGATCGGCGCGGGTCGTGCCGTGCCGCATGCGCTTGTTGGAGACGAACTTGTAGAAGTAGTCGAAGCGCTCGTCGTCGCCCATGTAGACGACGGGGCGGCCGTCGTCGGTCAGGCGCGGCTGCGCGGCCTCGTGCTTGAAGCGGCCGAGCGCGGTGTGCTTGCGCGGAGTGGAGGCCGGGTCGTACGGGTCGAGCTCGACGACGTAGCCGAAACGATTGACCTCGTTCGGCTCCTGGGTCACGTCGAAGCGCTTGTCGAACCGCTCCCACTTGCGCTCGCTGGCCGCGCCGGTGACGCCGTAACGCTTGAGGCGGGCCGCAGCCGTCGGGTCGGTGACCGCACCGCCGTTTGCGAAGTACTGGTTGAAGTTCTCCTCGCCGTGCAGGGTTGTGCCCCACGGGGTGGTGCCGCCCGAGCAGTTGTTGAGGGTGCCGAGCACCTTGGTGCCGGTGGGGTCGGCGGAGGTGCGCAGCAGTGCGCCGCCCGCGGCCGGACCGGTGAGACGGAACGGAGTCGTCGCGGTGATGCGGCGGTTGAGGGGGTGGCGGCTGACAGCGCTCAACTTGCCGCTGTATGCGTCCTCCTGGAGGGCCACGACCGACAGGCCGTGCGCGGCCCAGGCGATCTCGGCCTGCTCGCGGGTGGGGTTCTCCGGGTCGTAGCCGGCGAACATCAGCACCTCGTCGGTGTACTCGTGGTTGGCCACGAGCAGCTGCCGGCCGCGCTCGCCGCGCAGCGGGAGGAGAGAGAGGAAGTCGTTGTTGTACCCGAACTGGGCCGCCTGCGCGGCGGCGGACTGCTTGTTCGGGTCGAAGGCGGGCGCGCCGCGCAGGATGGGGTCGCCCCAGCGGATGACGACGTTCTGCGCGTAGTCGTCGGGGACGGTGACGGCGTCGGTGGTGTTCGGCGGCACGGCGGTGAAGCGCAGGCCGCGCGCGGCCTGGCCGGTCTGGCCCGCCGCGGGGGCACCCGCGGTGGCGGCCTGCGCCCGCGGCGCCTGCCCGAGGGCCGTCCCGCCGACCGCGGCGGCGACCGTCATGACCGCGCTTGTGCGCAGCACGGAGCGACGCGAGAGCGCACTGGCGATGATGTCGCCGACGTAGGCGTTGTCGCTCGTATTGGGGACCTCGTGGAAGCACGCGTCGCCGCAGCGGTAACGGCACGTCATCGCCGCGCGTCCGCCGGGGTGCGAGCTGATCAGCGGCAGCATTCTGCGCACCTTTCATCCCTCCGTCAGGGTTCACCGGCGCAGCGCGCCGACAGATGTCGGATTATTTCGGCCGTGACGCTATGGGCGTAGAGGCGCGGAGCGGAAGATTCCAGGTGAACGCCGGATGAATCCCGACCTGCCCGGTAACGCTGTTCGGTTCCGGGGTGCCGAAAACGCGGGCGTCCCGCCAGTGCCGCGTCAGCCGGGGGTTGCCCGGCAGCGAGGTGACCTGGTGCGGTCAGCTGCAAGGCGCCGGATCGGCCTCGTAGTGGGCCTACTC
>NZ_JBUEGC010000043.1:0-63263 GCF_054963655.1 Streptomyces sp. HSS9-12
GAGAGCGGCCTGGGTGGCGGCTGTGCAGGTGCTGTGAGACATCGGCTCGTCGCGGAGAAGCCGCGGGCCCACCCGTACGAAGCTGACGATGGATCATGTGCGGGGCCCGCACCTCTCAGGTAACGAGTTGGTCGCTGCCAACGCACCCCGCATTGACGCCCGTTGACCAGGCCCCTGACCATGGCCGCGACCGTCCTGGTCATGGCCCCCGCATCCTCGTGTTCTTCTTGGCGCAGAAGGCGTTCGTCGAGAGTGTCACGCTGACTGGAGCGAAAGGCTGACCCACAGATGAAACTGGCAGTAGTGGGTGGCGGATCCACCTATACCCCTGAGTTGATCGACGGCTTCGCCCGGCTGCGAGACACGCTCTCCGTGACCGAGCTGGTCCTCATCGACCCCGCGGCCGACCGGCTGGAACTGGTGGGCGGCCTGGCACGGCGGATCTTCGCCAAGCAGGGCCTGGGCGGACGTATCACCACCACCTCCGACCTCGACGCGGGCGTCGAGGACGCCGATGCGGTGCTGCTGCAACTGCGCGTCGGTGGGCAGGCAGCGCGCCACCAGGACGAGACCTGGCCGCTGGAGTGCGGCTGCGTGGGCCAGGAGACGACAGGCGCGGGCGGGCTCGCCAAGGCGCTGCGCACCGTGCCGGTGGTCCTCGACATCGCCGAGCGGGTCCGGCGCAGAAGCCCGAACGCCTGGATCATCGACTTCACCAACCCGGTCGGGATCGTCACCAGGGCCCTGCTGCGGGCCGGGCACAGGGCCGTGGGGCTGTGCAATGTGGCGATCGGCTTCCAGCGGAAGTTCGCCAGACTGCTCGAGGTCCCGCCGCCGGAGGTGCATCTCGACCACGTAGGGCTGAATCATCTGACCTGGGAGACGGGCGTGCGGCTGGGCGGCCCGTACGGCGAGGACGTCCTGCCGAAGCTGCTCACGGAGCACGGCGACGCGATCGCCGCCGGTCTGCGTCTGCCACGAGCCCTGCTGGACCGGCTGGGCAGCGTCCCCTCGTACTACCTGCGCTACTACTACACGCACGATGCGGCCGTACGGGAGCACCTGCCCGGTCCTGGAGGACCGGGCAAGCCGACACGGGCCGCCGAGGTGGCGGAACTGGAGAAGCAGTTGCTGGAGATGTACGGCGACCCGTCCCTGGACGAGAAGCCGGCCCTGCTCGCCCAGCGCGGCGGCGCGTTCTACTCGGAGGCGGCGGTGGACCTGGCGGCCGCGCTGCTCGGGGGAGAGGGCGGCCCGGTCCACGTCGTCAACACCCCCAACGACGGCACGCTCCCCTTCCTCGCCGACGACGCGGTGATCGAGGTGCAGGCGCGGGTGGACGCGACCGGCGCGACGCCACTGGCCGTGCCCCGACTCGACCCGCTGTACGCCGGGTTGATCGCGAATGTCGCGGCGTACGAGGACCTGGCCTTGGACGCGGCGCTGCGCGGTGGCCGGGACCGCGTCTTCACGGCGCTGCTCGCACATCCCCTGGTCGGCCAGTACGAGTACGCGGAGGCGCTCACCGATCAGCTGCTCGCTCACAACCGGGAGTTTCTGGCGTGGGCGTGATGGCCCGTCTTCTCGCCATCGACGCGGGCAACAGCAAGACCGACGTCGCCGTGATCGGCGAGGACGGCAGCGTTCTCGGCACCGGGCGCGGGGGCGGGTTCCAGCCACCGACGGTGGGGGTCGAGGCAGCGGTCGACGTGCTCGCCAAGGCGGTGGCCGAGGCCGAGGAGGCGGCCGGCCTGTCCGGGTCCCTCTTCGTGCGCCACGTTTCGGCCTGTCTGGCCAATGCCGATCTTCCGGCGGAGGAGCGGCAGTTGACGGAAGCGGTGCAGGCGCGAGGCTGGGGACGTACCACGGAGGTGCGCAACGACACCTTCGCCATCCTGCGCGCGGGCGTCGACGAGCCACGCGGTGTGGCAGTGGTGTGCGGGGCGGGCATCAACTGCGTCGGCATGCTGCCGGACGGGCGCACCGCCCGCTTTCCGGCGATCGGCCGCATCTCGGGCGACTGGGGCGGGGGCGGGGGACTCACGGAGGAGGCGCTGTGGTATGCGGCGCGGGCCGAGGACGGCCGGGGGGAGCCGACCGCGCTGGCGCGGGCCCTGCCGGGGCACTTCGGCCTCGACTCCATGTACGCCCTGATCGAGGCGCTGCACCTGGGCCGTATCCCGTACGGGCGCAGGCACGAGCTCACGCCTGTGCTCTTCGCGTCCAGCGCGGACGGCGACCCGGTCGCCCGCTTGATCGTGCACCGTCTGGCAGAGGAGGTCGTGGCGATGTCGACGGTGGCGCTCAACCGCCTCGGCCTGCTCGACAAGGAGACCCCGGTGCTGCTGGGCGGCAGCGTGCTCGCGGCCCGTCATCCGGAGCTCGACGACCGTATCACCGAGCTACTGGCGGCCCGTGCCCCCAAGGCGGTGCCGCACGTGGTGACGGCACCGCCCGTTCTCGGCGCGGCTCTGCTGGGCCTGGACCACACCGAGGCCCCACCGGAGGCCCACATCCGCCTCCGCGAGCACTACCCCTGATGGGCAACACGGCGGTGAAGGAGAAGGAGGAGGAAGAAGGCGCGAGGTAACGGGTCTGACCTCCCTGGCTCCATGAGCGAGGCCGCCATCCACGGGATGCCGGTCTCGCCCGTTCGCGGGCACCGCAGGGGCAGTTCGATGGACCATGGTTGGTGTCCGGGTCTTGTCGACGCCGAAGGAGGCAGACGCGATGGAGCGGACCGGGTGCTGTGTGGTGGGCGGCGGTCCTGCCGGGATGGTCGTCGGCTTGCTGCTGGCGCGTGCAGGCGTGGAGGTCACCGTCCTGGAGAAGCACGGGGACTTTCTGCGCGACTTCCGCGGTGACACCGTGCATCCGAGCACGCTGGCGCTGCTGGAGGACCTGGGGCTGTCCGGCCGGTTCGCCGATCTGCCGCAGCGGCGGGTGAGCACCGTCCAGCTGCCGATCGGCCCGGGCGGCAGGCTGTTCACCGTCGGAGACATCAGCACGCTGCCTGGCAAATACAACTACATCGCGATGGTGCCGCAGTGGGACCTGCTGAACCTCCTGGCAGACGAGGCGGGGCGCGAGCCCTCCTTCCACCTGCGCATGAACACCGAGGCGACCGCCTTCCTCCAGGAGGGCGGGCGGGTCACGGGGGTGCGCTACCGCGACTCGGAGGGCCGTACCGGAGAACTGCGGGCCACGATCACGGTGGCCTGTGACGGTCGCGGCTCCCTCGCCCGGTCGCTGTCCGAGCTGGGGCTGCGGCGGTTCCCGTGCCCGATGGACGCCTGGTGGTTCCGGCTGCCGCGGCGCGACGGCGACCCGCAGGGACTCGTCGGAGCTGTCGGTGACGGGTTCCTCACCGCCATGATCGACCGCGGCGAGTACTGGCAGTGCGCCGCGGTCATCCCCAAGGGGACGGACGCCGCGCGGCGCGGCGCCGGCCTGGACCGGTTCATGGCCGACGTGGCGGCAGCCGCGCCGTGGCTGGCGGACCGTACGGGGGCGCTGCGGTCATGGGACGAGGTCAAGCTGCTGGACGTGCGCCTCGACCGGCTGCGGCGCTGGCACCGCCCCGGTCTGCTGTGCATCGGGGACGCGGCGCACGCGATGTCGCCGGTGTTCGGGATCGGAATCAATCTCGCCGTCGAGGACGCCGTCGCCGCTGCCCGGTACCTCGCCGAGCCGCTGCGCAAGGGCACCGTCGGGCTGCACGACGTCCGCCGCGTCCAGCGCCGTCGGTGGCCCACCACCGCTGCGACACAGGCGCTGCAGCGGCTCGCCCACGCGCAGGTGATCGTGCCGGTGCTGGCCGGGCGTGCCTCCCTGGCCGACCGGACCCGGCCGCCGCGGCTGACCAGGGTCCTCACCGCAGTGCCATGGCTGAAGCGGGCGCCGGCGTACTTCTTCGCCTACGGGGCTGTACGCGAGCGTCCACCGGCCGCGGCACTGCGGTGAGGACGCGGGCGACCGTACGGATCAAGGGATCCCGCTGATGGGGGTGGACTCGCACCGGGTGGGCCGGCTGCCTAGGGTCGAATCAAGGCCTATAGGAGTTCGAGGGTGGCTCAGGCCACCGATGGGGGTTCTCATGACCAACGCCTCCCGCCTACGGGTTGAGCGCGGTTTCAAGCGCATCCGCGCGTACCTGGCAGGCCATCTCGTCGTCGACTCCGTTCGCCCGCTCCTGGTGTGGGAGCGGCCCTACGCCCCGACGTACTACCTGCCGGTGGCCGACGTACGGGCGAAGCTGGTGCCCACGGGCAAGGTGGAGCATTCACCGAGCCGAGGTGATGCGCAGCTGTACGACGTCCGGGTCGACGGCACCACTGCGGCCGGGGCGGCCCGGCGCTACCCCGACTCGCCGCTGGAGGAGTTGCGCGACCTGGTCCGGTTCGACTGGGATGCGATGACCGCATGGTTCGAGGAGGACGAGCAGGTCTACACCCACCCGCGCAACCCGTACACCAGGGTGGACATCCTGGCCGGCTCCCGCCACGTCCGGGTCGAGGTCGATGGCGTCACGGTCGCCGAGTCCGACCGGCCGCGCGTGCTGTTCGAAACCGGTCTGCCGCCGCGCTACTACCTGCCGCTGACCGACATCCGAATGGACCTGCTCCGGCCGTCGGACAGGGTGACGCACTGCCCGTACAAGGGCACGGCCGCCTACTGGTCACTGGACACCGGCGTCAACGTCCACCCCGACCTGGTGTGGACCTACCGCACTCCGCTGCCCGAAAGCGAGAAGATCGCCGGGCTGGCCTGCTTCCCCAACGAGAAGGTCGACCTGTATCTGGACGGCGTCTTGGAGGAGCGGCCGCAAACCCACTTCGGCTGATCCGTCCCTCGGCTCAGGCGCCATCGCGCCTCCCGAGCGGGCGGTGAGATGGAAGAAAGGCGAGAGGCTGATGCCGAGAAGTGTCGTGCGCGCCGCCGTGGCGGTGGTGGCCACCGGGGTGCTGCTGGGCGCCTGCTCCCACAACCATGACGTGGTGAGGGTCGATGAGAACATCGAAGCGGCGGGATCGGGTGCTGCTGCCGTGACGTATGACCGTGACGCCGTTCCCGTCGGCAGCCGGATCGGGGTCGTCGAGCAGCGGTACCCCCACGGCACCGCCGTGGCGCTGTGGGTCGAGGGACTGCAGCCGGACCACACCTACGGCGCCCACGTTCACAAGAAGCCGTGCGGGGCCCGTCCCGATGACTCAGGGCCGCACTACCAGAGCGTCGCAGACCCGCATCAGCCGTCGACCGACCCGGCCTACGCCAACCCGCGCAATGAGGTGTGGCTGGACTTCACCACCGACAAGCACGGAACCGGGGAATCCGCGACACTCGTGCGGTGGCACTTCCGGCCCGGACAGGCCCGCTCCGTTGTGGTGCACGAACACGCCACCGCGACCGGCCCCGGGCGCGCGGGGGTGGCAGGAAACCGGCTGGCCTGCGTGAACGTGCCGTTCCAGTAAGCCGGGTGGGCGTCAAGGTCAAGGGCCGGCCAGCCGCGCCGCCAGTTCCTCCGGGACGCTGCTGCGGTTCGCCGGGGTCAGATGGATGAGGTCGATGTCGGCACGCCGCTTCAGGGCGTCGGTGAACGGGTCACGGTGCGCGTGAACGGTGGCGACGACGTCGAGGTCGGACTGGAACAGGGACCCCACGGTGTCCCTGAAAGCGGAACAGGCCAGTTCCATCCGCCCGAGCTCGTCGATGATCGCCAGCTGTCCGGGGGCGTAAGCCGGTGACGTCGGTTCCAGCGATGGGAGCGCCAGCCGTTCCATGACGTCCAGGTCGACGCCGTACCGCCCGACCCGTGGCGGTCCGGGGAAGTCGACATGGGCGAGGATGGCTCGCTCACCTCTCAGGGTCTCCAGCGCGAAACCGACCCGGGTGCCGCCCTGCCGGATCTCCTCCGTGGTGAACCCGAGGACCTCACGGCCGCGCAGCAGCGCCGCCAGCCGGCGGACCGCCGTCGTCTTGCCGACGCCAGGGCGCCCCTCGAGCAGGATTCTCGTCGGCATCTCGTGCTCCACGTCAGGCCGGATGGTTTCCGGGCCGGGGAGGCGGTGCGGTCTCGTGGTTGCGCACGAGACTCGCCAGGATCGCCCCCACGACGAAGCCGACCACATGCGCCAGATAGGCCACGGTGCCGGCCTGCGAGACCCCGTAGCCGATCGAGTAGAACGCCTGCAGGACGAACCACAGCGCCAGGACCAGCCAGGCCGGCAGACGCAGCGGCAGGAAGAGCAGGAAGGGCACCAGCGACCACACCCGCGCCCGTGGGTAGAGCACCAGATAGGCGCCCAGCACTCCCGCGATGGCTCCGGACGCCCCGATGAGCGGCGCGGAGGATTCCGGGTCGGACAGTGCGAAGCCGTATGCCGCCGCATACCCGCACACCAGGTAGAACAGCAGGAACCGCACCCGCCCCAGCCGGTCCTCGACGTTGTTGCCGAACACCCACAGGAACAGCATGTTGCCGAGCAGATGCAGCCAGCTGCCGTGGAGGAACATCGAGGACAGCACCGACAGCGCGGGCGACTTCTCGTACGTGGGCGGGCTCAGCAGGCACCCCGGCCCCTGGGGGCCGACGGCGACGGTTCCGGTCGGGACGAGGTCCGGCGGCCGGTTGTAGATCAGTTCCCGGGGTACGGCTCCCCATTGCTCGAGGAAGGCTTTCAAATGGCACAGTTGTGCGAGGCTGCTGTCGCCTGCGATCGAGGACACGGCGACGGGCGTGCGCACGAACACCACCACGTTGATGATGATCAGCGCGTATGTCACCCAGGGGGTGCGCCGTACGGGATTCGCGTCGTAAACGGGAATGACCACACCCGGGACGTTCCCGGCCACCCGCCCGTTTATGGGTGGGTGGGTCGGGAAAGCCCGGCGCGGAGTACCGGGCCCCGGGCTGCCGCGCCGGCTCCGCATCGCGACAGGAAGGCGTGGACGGTCACTTGATGAGCGCGTTGGCGGCGGCGATCACCAGTCCCAGTGCGCTGTGCGCCACGCCGATGAGGATGGTGTCTCGCCGCCGGTAGCCCATGCGCCTGGCGGCGAGCACGCCCCAGCCGAACAGCATGGCCGCGTTGATGCCGAGTCCGGTCAGCGGTTGACGCCCTGCGGCACGCTACGGGCTCCGTACCGCTCGTACGGAGCCCGTGCGTGCCGTGGTGCCTGCCACGGACGTTACGGAAGGCCGTGGACGTGCGGGCCGACCGTGTTCGACCAGGCGTTGCCGTTCAGCGCATCCCAGTTCGTCGACCAGGTCATCGCCCCGCGCACGGTGGCCACCGCATGGCCGTACAAGTTGGTCCAGACCAATGTGATGGTCAAGTGAATGGCGTGAGTTCGTATACGGCAGCATTACTCCGCGGTTCGGAACTCACCACGCCGGCCGGGGAAAATGCTCCGGTTGTGGCGTGAACTCACCTGTCACGTACGTCACTCCAGGCGCAAATTGGTCTGTACATGCCGCCTCTGTCCGCCCACACTGTGCGATGGCATTCGCAGGATCTTCATAACCGAAGGGTCGGACATGAGCTGGCGGCGACGAATCCTCACCATGGCGATCGCGGCGTCCGCGACCGTCGCCCTGACCGCGGCACCGGCCCCGGCGGCCGACACCTGGACGGAGGTCGGCTCGGATCGGGCACGCCCCTTGACGGAAAGTCAGGGTCTGGCGTCGGTCGAAGTCCCCGCGGGCAGCCCGAACCGCTACACCGGCATCGGCACCATCGCCGCCGAAGTCCGCAACCGGGGCTGGAACCATGTCGGCGACCCGGACGCCTCCTACAGCGGCTACTACATCGAGCCCTACCAGCGGGACTCCGGCGGCGCCAAGATGTTCCGGGTCCAGGCGCCGGACGGCAGATGGGCCGAGTACGTCCACACGCTGGTGTCCGGGGAGGCGATGAACAACTCCTTCGTCGCCATCACACCTGACGGGCAGTGGATGGTCTCCGGCGAGTGGGGCACCATGAACCGGCTCCTGGTCTTCCCCACCCCCGGAATCAACTCCCGCACATCTCCGTCGGCGGATCTTCCCTACGGCTTCGCCATCAATCTCGACCGGCCCGTGCGCGATGTGCAGGGCTGCGACTTCTCCAGTCCCACCACCCTGCTGTGCTCCTCCGACGACCCGGAGGGCTCGCTCTTCGGTATCACCAAACCGCTTTTGCAGGTGGATCTGTCCGCCGCCCTGTCCGGCACGGATGTCACGGGCCGGGTGACCGCACTGCGCCAAGTGCCCTTGAAAAGTGCCTGCTCGGGTAACTTCGAGACCGAGGGCATCGACTACGACCGCCGTACGGGCACCCTGCGGATCGTCGTCGTCTCGCCCGGGCTGTGCGTGATCACCGACAGCAAGACCTGGCGGCTCACCCGGAGCTGAACCGGCCCGGCGAACGCCGCCGAGGGCGCATCGGTCGTCAGACGGAAGCCGTGGCCCGCGCCTTTGAGATGAGCAGGTCCAGGAGGGAGAGCAGGGCCCCGCGGACGTCCTCACGGGAGCGGGCGTCCAGCATCAATATGGGTGTGCTGGGGTCGCTCAGGTGCAGGGCTGCGCCGATTTCCTCGGCCGTGTACGGCTGCTCGCCGTGGAAGCAGTTCGCGCCGATGACGAACGGCAGTGCACGGTTCTCAAAGAAGTCGACCGCCGGGAAGCTGCGGTCCAGGCGCCGGGTGTCGACCAGGACGATCGCCCCCAGAGCCCCCTGCAGCAGGTCGTCCCACATGAACCAGAAGCGCTCCTGACCCGGTGTGCCGAACAGGTACAGGACGACGCCCGCATCGCTGAGGGTGATACGCCCGAAGTCCATCGCGACGGTCGTCGCCGTCTTGGACTCGATGCCGTTGAGATCGTCGACACCGACGCCCGCTTCCGTCAGCCGCTCTTCGGTGCGCAGCGGCTCGATCTCGGAGATCGCCTCGACCAGGGTCGTCTTGCCAACGCCGAATCCCCCGGCGATCAGGATCTTGACGGGAGACTCTTCCTGGGAAGTGCTGTCAAATTCGGACAAGGCTGTCCCTGATTCTCATAAGCAAGTGGACATTGGAGGTCTCGGCTGCCTTCAGAGGCGGCCGGTGGTGGATCAGGCCGCGGTCGGCGAGTTCACCGAGGAGCACCGTCATCGGGGTGAGGCGCATATGTATACGGGCGGCGATCTCCGCGACCGCCCGCCCGTTGGGTGGCTGGCACATCGCCAGGATGGCCTGCCACTCCGTGGACAGGCTGCCATCGGCATCCGGGGCAACCGTCGCCATGATCATCGTGTCCATGGTCAGTGCGGTGCGCGGGACGGCTGTACGCCCGTCGGTCAGGGCGTACAGCCGCGTTCTGCGGGGCCGTCCGGGCCCCGGCGCGTCGGGCATTACGAGTGCGCCTGTGCACGCTCGGGGGTGCCCAGCCATTCACCGAGCGCCTGCGAGGCCCGTACCGCCTCGCCGCCCAGCTCCCCGAGCCGTGCCTTGCGGGAGGTGACGACGATGAGCGTGCTGCCCTCCCCGCACCCGACGATGCAGAGATACCGGTCGTCCATCTCGACGAGCTGGCGGATCACTCGGCCGCCGTCGACCTCCCGGGAAATCGCCTTCATGGTGGCCGCGATACCGGAGGCCGCAGCCGCGATGCGCTCCGCCTGGTCCCGCTCCAGCAGGTAAGCGCTGAGCCTGATCCCGTCGTTGGACAGCAGCACGGCTCCCTGGATGCCGGCGATCCTGCTCAGGTTGTTGTCCAGGATGCTGTAGATCACGTCATTTGGTGTCGTCGTCATGGCTCGTCCCGTCGGCGCTCGTCTTCTGCCTTCAGCTCTTTTTCTACCTTTTGGGTGCCGTCCTCATAGTCCGCCCAGGCATCGGTCACCTCTTCGGGCGTATCGGCGCGGTGCGCCACCGGCTCTGGTGCGCTGCGCTCGCGGAGTTGGTCCGCCATGTGGGTCTGGGGGACGCGCTCGGGCAGGGGGGGCAGGGCGGACCGGTCCGGCGCACGTGTCACAACCCGCTCCGTTCGCTTTGCGGTTGTCGTACGGCGCGGCAGCCCGGACTCGGTGGGCGTGGGATCGACCGCGGCGGGCTGCAGATGCAGGACCAGTTCGGGCTTGTTGTCTTCCCTCTTGTCTTCACTGGGCTGTTGCGGCACGCGAGCGGACGGCGTCGACTCGGGCACCGGTTTCTTCTCGGTATTCAGGAGGTGTTCCTGCGGGATGATCACGACAGCGGATGTCCCGCCGAACGCCGAGCGGCGCAGGGTGACTCGGGCGTCCAGCTGGTCGGCGAGGTGGCCGACCACGAACAGGCCGAGCCGGTGGGCGTTCTCAGCGAGGACGGCGTACGGCGGAGCGGAGTGCAGACGCCGGTTCATCTCCTCGTAGCTCTCCGGTGTGACCCGAGGACCGCGGTCCTCGATCTCCACCGACAGTCCGTCGGTCACAAGCTCGGCCCGGATGACGACCTTTGACGCCGGCGGAGAGAACCGGGTGGCGTTGTCCAGCAGCTCCGCCAGGAGATGGCTGATCTGGCTGATGACGCGCGGCTCCACGCTGATCTCATCCATCGCCTGCCGCTCGATCCGCCGGAACTCCTCGACCTCCGAGGCGGCCTCGCGCAGCAGGTCGGCAACGCGCATGGGCTCGGTGTGCGGGTCCGGGATCTCACCGCCCGCCAGAATGAGCAGGTTCTCGACCTGTCGCCGCATACCCACCGTCAGCTGGTCGGATCTCATCAGCTGGGCGAGGAGCGTCTCGTCGTGGCCGAAGGTGTCCTGGAGGTCCTCGGTGAGGCTCAGCTGCCGGCTGACCAGGTTCCCGGTACGTGAGGCGATACCTGCGGCGAACATGCCGAAACCGCGACGCTCGTCGGCGAGCTCCCTGTGCCCGTCGATGGATACGGCGACGACCCGGGCGAACGCGTCACTGATGCGTCCGACCTCGTCCTGGTCCCCGCTGGGCTCCGGCAGCATGTCGGCGTCGACGGGCTGTCCGCCCCGCAGCCGGGCCACGACGTCCGGCAGTGTCTCCTCGGCAATGGTCACCGTGCGTTCGTGCAGACGGCCCATGCGGCGAAGCACCGAGCGCGTGGTGAACACCACGACGGCCACAACGAGCGCGAGGCCGGCGGCGCTTCCTGTCACCAGCCAGCCGACCTCCGCATCGAGCTGGCCGGCCTTGTTGTTGGCGTCCGCGAGCACTCCCCGCATGCGGTCGCGGCTCAGGGTGGCCAGCTCCCCCGCGAGCTTGTGGTGCGCGGCCGGCCAGCCGCTGACCGACTTCGGCAGCGCCACGCCGGCGGGGATGTCCGTGTGGTCCGACATGACCGCGTTCTCGATGCGGGTCTTGGTCTGCCACGCGTCCGAAGCGGCGATCCCCTCGTAGACCTTCCTGTCCTTGGCAGGCAGATAGGGGACGATGTACGTGTCGTACAGGAACCGGTGGGCTCCCACGGCGTTGGTGAATTCGGCGAACCTGGCCGAGGTCAGCTTCCTGTCCGGGCCGGCCAGTGCGAGGATGGTGTCCTCCCGCGCCAGCACCTCCGACGCAGAGAGCAGTGCCACCACTGGCCTGCTCTCCTGCGTGAGCTCGGCGTCGTCCATGAGACTGAACTCTTGGTAAATGCGGATCATCTGACTGATCACGCTGCTGTAGTAGCCGATGGCGTCGTCCGCGCTGCCGCTGCGGGCGTCCGCGCGCTCGCGGTAGGCGTCCAGGTCGTCGAGGCGCCGCTTCACATCGAGCAGGTAGCGGTCCGCCCGCGCGGCCTCTGCCAGGCCCGTGCCGGCCGATCGATCGAACTCGGCTTCGGCCCGGTCCGTGGCCGCACGCTGGGCCCGCAGTTCAGCCTGGGACAGGGGGAGGCCCGACCAGCGCGAGGCCGTCATCGTGCGCTCGGCCTGCATCTCGAGCATGAGCTTGTGCAACGGCAGGCCGATCCGCTCACCAGCCACCACGTCGGCGCGCAGGTTCGCCGACTGCTGCAGCAACCGGTCTCCGGTGACCACGACTTGAGCGCCCATCGCCACGGTGGGCACAACCGCCAGCCAAATGAGCAGGGTGCGCAGGCGCACAGCGCGTCGCTGGCGGCTTTTTGTGGGCTCGCCTGGCTCTTCGGGTTCTGTGGAAGTCATCAGTCCTCGGTGGGCGGAAAACGCAGGACAGCAATTGCCGGGATCGACGTTCCACCTGCGGTGAGCAGGAAGACGGCGGGTCCGGTTTCGCGCTGGTGTTGGGGGACGCCGATCATAACCAGCCACGCTTGAAAAACGAGACGTTGTGTCAACGATCGGTTCGTGATAGAGGCACCCGGGCTGCGGGGTTGTGGCCCAGACGGGACACGCACGTGATCATTTCGTGTCCGGAAGCTCGCACCGTCGAGGGATGAGACGTCCTGTGGTTGCCGCGCTGTGTGCTTTTGGTTTTTTAAGCCTGGTGGCACCAGTTGCGTCGGCGACGGGGAACGACGGGGCGCTGAAAGTCGAAATTCCGGATGCCTACTACACCCAGGTGTCGGACCCCACCCGGGTCGCGCTGCCCGTCACGGTCGACGCCGGCAGCACGGCCGTCCGCGGCGTGACGCTCACTGTGGACGCCTCCGACGTCCAGGGAAAGGTGCGCCTGTACGCGAAGCGGGTCTGCACGCAGGGCGCGGGTTACGTCTTCACCTGCCGTCTCGCCTCGTCCCAGCACCGCTACCGCCTGATGGATCTGGTCGTCCTCGGTGCGGACAAATCCGCCAAGCCGGGCGCCCGAGGCACCGTCCGCGTCACAGCGACCGCACCTGGCCGGAGGCGGGCCGAGGCTGAGATGGCGCGTCGGCAACTCAAGTGCTGACGTTCCGCATTGATGAGAAGGGGCCCAGAAAGCCGGGCAGTGTGACGGCCGTTCTCAAGGGCGGCTACGCACAGCGCGATTCCAAACCGGAGAACAACACCGCGCGGATCACCGTGAACGGCAGCGAAGGCAGGGCCGGCGGCCTCGGTATGAAGGTCGCCCTGGCCGCGGGGGTGACGGGCCTGCTCGCCTTGGCGGCGGCGATCCCGTACGGCATCCGCCGCCTCCGCAGACGCGGCTAGCGGCGGCTCCTGGTTCACGGCGCAGGACAGCCGCCGTGAACCAGGCAGCGCGCGAGCGGCGTTGTGCGCCCGGGACCGCCCGCCTGTTCAGCCACCGTGCTGAAAACGCACTCCTGACAAACCATCAAACACGTGGGAACCTGCCCTCACGTACATCGAATCCGCACCTCTCATCTGCCCGGACCGCACACACCGCGGTCCGGCCCCCACACCGCCGCGCGACAACCTCGCGCGGCCTGGGCAGAAGGAGTACGCGTGAGAAGCCCCCGTCGTACCGCCGCCGGCATTCTGTTGGCCGTCGGCGCCCTGCTCACCACAGCACTGCAAGCCACCACGGCCGACGCCGCCCCGCCTCCTTCCCCGGCGGTCGCGCACACTGCCGCGGCCTCGGCCGCCGCACAGAAGATGGCCAGCGCCTTCTGGACCCCCGAGCGCATGCGCACGGCCACTCCACTCGATCTGCTCAGCGTCGCCCCCGGTGCCCTCTCGGCCCCCAAGTCCAGCGGCAAGATATCCGTCGTCGCGCCGACGACCCCGTCGTCAAGCATCAAGGCCTTCCCGCAGGCCGGCGGACCGTGGACCGGCGGGGGCGCCGTGGTGAAAACCTCCGGCCGGGTGTTCTTCACCTTCCAGGGCCGCACGGCCTCCTGCTCGGGCGACGCCGTCACCAGCCAGAATGCCAGTACGGTGATCACTGCCGGGCACTGCGTCAAGTACCAGGGCAGCTGGCACACCAACTGGGTGTTCGTGCCCGCCTATCACGACGGCCAGACCCCGTACGGCACCTGGACGGCGTCCAAGACGCTGTCCACGCCCCAGTGGGTCGCCAGTGAGGACATCAACTACGATGTCGGCGCGGCCGTCGTCAGTCCCCTGAACGGCAAGAAGCTCACAGAGGTCGTCGGAGCCCAGGGCCTGCAGTTCAATGGCGGCTACAACCAGGCCATGTACGCCTTCGGCTTCCCGGCCGCTTCCCCGTACGACGGCACCAAGCTGATCTACTGCAGCGGGAAGACCTCGAAGGACTTCCTCTTCTCCAACGACCACGGCATGGCGTGCAACATGACGGGCGGCTCCAGCGGTGGTCCCTGGTTCGCCTCGTTCAACGAAAGCGCCGGCACCGGCTTGCAGGCCTCGGTGAACAGCTTCGGCTACACCTTCCTGCCCAACAGGATGTTCGGCCCGTACTTCGGCAACGAAGTGAGGAACCTCTACCAGCAGGCGCAGACAACCTGATGCCCGGACGCCCCTGACCGTGGCGGCTGACGTGGCCACTGCCCGTCAGCCGCCACGGCTGGCCGATTGCTGCTGTGCTCACCTTGCCGTGGTATCGCCCTGTGTCGTCGATCCTGTACGCCAGGTTCTCGGACACTGAGACCACGCTGTCCACGGGGGCCACAGACGGGGGCCAAGGACCGCCCGCTTCTCGCGGACCCTGATTACGCGGTGCACGGCGTCGCTCCGCTTCTCCGCGCCTGTGACTGGTCCTTGGCTCCACTACCAGTGGACCACTGGTGGGCCCCAGCCGCCAGGGGCGGTGTGGCCTGTCAGGCCGCCTCAGTGGGGCGGTGAGCACCCAGGACGGGGTGGGTGTATCCAGGAAACATGGACGGCGCCTGCGCCCGGATTTCGTGGGGGGCCTCGCTCCTCGGGCGACGGCGCAGCCACTGGGAGAACCTCCTCCCCAGCCATGGCAGCGGGGCGGGCCCTTGGCGGTGATCCCGCTCTTGGTGATCGTGATCGTCGTGGTGGCCGACCTGCTGGCTCCGCCGGAAGTCACCTGGGTCCGTTCCTGGTCACCGCGCCTCGCCCGCAGGCTGGCTCCGCCCCACGCCTATCCGCTGGTGACGTCCAGCTGGTCACAGCCAGCCGTTGCGGCGGAACCCTCGGTGAATGGTGAAGCAGACGACAGCGGTGACAGTGAGAGCGAACGGATATCCGTAGGTCCAGTGGAGCTCCGGCATATGGTCGAAGTTCATGCCGTAGACGCCGCACACCATGGTGGGGACGGCGACGATGGCGACCCAGGCGCTGATCTTGCGCATGTCCTCGTTCTGGGCCACGGTCACCTGGGCCAGGTGCGCCTGAAGTATCGAGTTGAGCAGTTCGTCGAAGGCAGTGATCTGTTCGCTGACGCGGACGAGGTGGTCGTTGACGTCCCGGAAGTATGTCTGGATGTCCGGCGTGATCGTTGGCAGCGGCTGGGTCGCGAGCTCCTGCAGCGGGCGGCCGAGGGGTGTCACGGCACGCTTCAGCTCCAGCAGTTCGCGTTTGAGCTGGTAGATCCGTCCGGCGTCGATGCGGCTGGTGCGCTGCGGGGCGAAGACGTCGGTCTCCACATCGTCGATGTCCTCCTGGACGGCGGCGGCAACGTCGAGGAAGTCGTCGACGACATGGTCGGCGATGGCGTGCAGTACGGCGGAGGGACCCTTGGCCAACTGTTCGGGGACTGCCTCCAGCGCTTCCCGCAGGGGGCCGAGCGAGCCGTGCCGGCCGTGCCGGACGGTGATGACGAAGTCCGGCCCGGTGAACACCATGATCTCGCCGGTGTCCACCACCTCGCTGGTCGCGGTCAACTCGGCGTGCTCGACGTAGCAGACCGTCTTGAAGACGGCGAACAAGGTGTCGTCGTAGCGCACCAGCTTGGGCCGCTGGTGGGCCGTGATGGCGTCCTCCGAGGCCAGCGGGTGAAGGCCGAAGAGCTTGGCGAGCCCCGCGAATTCCTCTTCGGACGGTTCATGCAAGCCGATCCATACGAAACCATTGCCGGACTCACGGACCCGTTCGATCGCCTCTTCCGCGGTGCAGTGACCGGGCTGGCGCACGCCCTCCAGATAGACCACGCAGTTCACGACCGCGCTGCCGAGCGGGGACCGGGCCGGATGGCTGAGATCGACCGTCCGCCGGGCCCCAGGGAGGCGGACTGCTTTCTGTATGGTGCGGATCATTGACAATGCCGGCTCCCTCCGCTTGGCAGTTACTGCCCCAAGACCGCGGACACTACCCTGCTGCCGCTGCCGCTGCCGCTGCCGCTGCCGCTGCCGCTGCCGCTGCCGCTGCCGCTGCCGCTGCCGCCGACGACGACGGCGGGCGGGCCGGGGAAGCCCGCCCGCCGCGCTTGCGGGAGGAGCTGATCGTCAGGAAACCGAGGTCATCCGGTCCGGGAGGGGCCGCTGCGGCACCCGCTTCAGGCCGAGATTCCGGTGGATCTCCAGCGTGGCCGTGGAGCGGTTGAGCGTGATGTAGTGCAGTCCTGGGGCGCCTTCCGCCAAGAGCCGTTCGGCCATGGCGGTGGCGTATTCGACCCCGATCCGGTGACCCGCTTCCGGGTTGTCGCGGGCGGCTTCCAGGCGCCGGGCCAGATCGTCGGGGAAGGCCGCGCTGCTGAGTTGGGCGAAGCGGCGGATCTGCCGTACATCGGTGGCGGGCATGATCTCCGGAATGATCGGAGTGTCGCAGCCTGCCGCGGCCACCCGGTCCCGCAGGCGCAGATAGTCCTCGACATGGAAGAACATCTGTGTGATCGCATAGTCGGCGCCGGCCCGGCACTTGGCGACGAAATGGCGGATGTCACTGTCCCAGTCCGGCGAGCGCGGATGCCGCTCGGGGAAGGCGGCCACACCGACGCTGAACTCGCCGGACTCCCTGACCAGCGAGACCAGCTCGTGGGCGTAAGTGAACCCCTGCGGGTGCGGGTCCCAGCGACCGCCGGGGTCACCGGGCGGGTCGCCGCGCAGGGCGAGGACGTCCCGGACGCCCGCGTCCGCGTACTGGCCGATGATGTGGCGCAGCTCGGCGACCGAGTGGCCGACGGCGGTGAGATGAGCGACAGGCCGCAGGGTCGTCTCGGCCGCGATGCGCTTGGTCACCGCGACCGTGCGGTCCCGTGACGAGCCGCCGGCGCCGTAGGTGACGGACACAAAGGTCGGGGCCAGGGCTTCGATACGGCGGATGGCGCTCCACAGGGTGCGTTCACCGGCCTCGGTCTTCGGGGGAAAGAACTCGAACGAGAAGGAGGGAGTCCCGGCCTGGAGAATGTCGCGCAGCGTGCTCATGCCACACCCGCCAGATGGGGTTCGATCTCCCGGGCGACCGCAGCCCCGTAGGCATCCTCGAGTCTGGACACAACGTCGGTGGCGACCAGCTTGTACTCCTGGGTGCCGACCGACTCCAGCACCACCGTGGCCAGCGCACAGCCGAGCTGGGCGGCACGCTCGTACGGCCAGCCCCACGCGATCCCGGCGAGGAAGCCGGCCCGGAAGCCGTCGCCCACCCCAGTCGGATCGGCTGCCTTGTCCGTGGGCACGGCGGACACCCGCCGCGGGGGTGCGTCCGCGCCGGTGAGCTTGACCCCGTCCGCCCCCAGCGTGGTGATCCATGTACCGACCCGTCGGAGGATGTCCGGCTCGTCCCATCCGGTCCGCTCCTGGAGCAGCGCCGCCTCGTACTCATTGGTGAACAGCAAGCGCGCGCCGTCCACCAGGTGCCTGGTCTGTTCGGCGTCGAGCCGGGCCAGCTGCTGTGAGGGGTCGGACGCGAACGCGATCCCCAGCTCTCGGCATCTTTCGGTGTGGGCCAGCATGGCTTCGGGGTCGTCGGCTCCGATGAGAACGAGGTCGAGCCCGCCCGTGCGCTGTGCCGCGTCGGCGAGGTCTGTCATACGGGCCTCGGCCATCGCGCCGGCGTAGAAGGTGGCGATCTGGTTCTGGTCGGCGTCCGTGGTGCATACGAATCGCGCGGTGTGAAGGGTTTGGCTGACGCGCACCGAAGAGGTGTCCACGCCATGTGCCCGCAGCAGGCTGTCATAGTCGGCGAAGTCGATGCCCGCCGCGCCGACGAGGGTGGGCCGCAGTCCGAGTTTGCCCAGCCCGAAGGCGATATTGGCTCCCACGCCTCCCCGGCGGATCTCGAGCCCGTCGGCAAGGAAGGACAGCGAAACCCGGTCGAGCTGTTCGGTCAACAGGTGTTCGGCGAAGCGACCGGGGAAGACCATCAGATGGTCGGTCGCGATCGAGCCGGTCACGGCGATACGCACGACAGTTCTCCTCGGGCCTGGGGACGGTGGGCCAGGCGGCGTGCGCTCACATTGCCACGGCCCGGTGAAGGGCGGCTGGAGGCCAGCTGTCATTCGGCCGAATAGCGGTCGGAGTCGCCTGCACATCTGCGCCCCCGGTGGAGCTCCGGTAACCCCCAGGCGCTTTGCTCGGTGAACCGCCGCGCGGGCGCAGCCGTCGTAGTGCCAGCCGAGGCTGTCCAGCAGGGTCTGGACCTCGCGGCGGGCGATATCGGTGGCGGGGTCGTCCTCGGCGGGCTCCGGGCCGTGCGGCAGGGCCTGAGTGGCCGCTCCAAGGCGGGTGTGCTGGTCCAGGGTCTCGTCCTCGACCGCTGCGATCACCTCGCGAGCGGTGGCCACCGGCATCCTGCCCACCTGGATGAGCGCGCGCACCAGCCGCAGCCGGCGCTGGGGGCGGCCACGGGCGTGCTGCCGGTCGGCAAGCGCGGCGACCGCACCGCCGACCGGCTCCGGGTCTGACCGGCTCGGCTCCTCCGCCCGGGGCGGAGGCTGCGGACGACCGGCACGGGGCGGTCGTCCGCGACCCGGTCAGCGGGCCGGCAGAAGCCGCGCGGCGGAGGTGCCCATGCCCGTGGGGCTGCCGAGCGTTCCCGTCGGACCGTGGCTGCGGCGCAGGTCGGCCTCTGTGTACCGGTGGCAGCCCGTGTGCCAGGTCAGGATGCCGGACAGCCAGTTCTGCAGCTCTTCCACATACCCGTCCAGGAGCGTGCGGGCGTCCGGCCCCAGCTGGAAGTCGTCGTACAGGATGGGCAGTTCATGCGCGACGACATGCTGGAACTGCCGCATCCGGGAGGTCATCAGATCGTGGATGATGGCGAGGCCGGTCGGGTAGTCGCAGTCGAAGAAGTTCTGGACCACGAGGATCCCGTTGTGGACCTCGCCCTCGTACTCGATCTCCTTCTGGTAGGAGAAGACGTCGTTGAGGAGGGTCGCGTAGTCGGCGGCGGCGTTCTCCAGGGACCGCATCGGTCCGCTGCGATAGATCTCCGGTGGGATCTGCCGCCCGTGGCCGAGCCGGGCCAGACTCATCGTCAGGTCGGAGCCGAAGGTCTGCCGGCGCATCTCGATGTAGTCGACGGGCTCGGGGATGCGGTTCTGGGCCTGGTTGGCGAGCTCCCACAGCCAGCTGGAGAGCATGTCCTCGATGGCGGTACGGAACGCACGGCGGGCGCCCACCTCCATCGGCCCGGCCGTACGGGCCCACAGGTCGGCCAGACCCCGCTCCAGCGCGTTCGAAGAAGCAGGGGTCTCCAGGGATTCGACCGGCATGAAGACGGACAGCCGGTCGGTCTGGGCTTTGGCCCCTGCCAGGTCCCGGGTCCGGCCGAAGACGACGGGGTAGTAGTCGTCGCCGTACGTGCCCCAGGTCAGCCAGCCCGACGCCAGGTCGAGTTCGTCGAGGGAGGCGTCCGGATGGAGCCCGGCGGCGCACAGGGGCAGGTCGATGTCGACGAGCCGCTCCTCGTCCCAGACGTCGGAGCCGGGGATGCCGGGCTGTGCCTGAAGGATGCCCATCTGGTGTGCCCAGGCGACGGTGTTGCGGCGCGATGCATCCAGGTGCGGGCTGAGCCTGGTGGTGAACGGCATGGAGAAGTCGGGAAGTTGCGAGGGCCCGACCCGCTGGTAGGGGACGTGGGTGAACCGCCGGACCCGGCCGGCCCCCGCCCGGCCGCTGAGCTGTCCGATGCTGGCCGCGGAAGTTCCCAGGCCGCGCGGCACAAGGGAGAACCCTGGTACGGACGGCGCTGAGGAAGTGGCTCCGCCGTTCATATAGCGGCTGGAGCGCATGTGCCACTCATGGCCGCCGGCCTGCCAGTCCTGGAGCCCCTTGACGTACGCCAGGACGTCGGCGCACGCCCCGGGGTCCAGGCCCCTCTCGGCGAACAGCGGGCCGAGTTCGGTCAGAGCGGTGTCCTCGAACTGCTGGAGCCGCGAGGTGAGCAGTTCACCCACCTGGTCCGCCGCCTCCTGGGCCGTGCAGTTCAGGAAGGTCTCCAGGACCAGAACACCATTGGCGAGTTCGCCCTCCTCCTCGGTCTCCCGCTGGTACGAGAACAGGTCGTTGCGCAGATGAACCCCGTCGGAGAAGGTGTCCCGCAGCACCCGAAGCGGCCGGCTGTCGGCGACGGCGGCCGGCACCTCCGCGCCAGCCGCGTACTCGACGAGCCCGGCCGACCACGGCGCTCCGCCGACCTTGCGGCGCATCTCGATGTACTCGACCGGGTTGGGGACCCGGTGCGCATGGATATTGGACAGTTCCCAAAGGGACTCGTTCAGAAGGTTTTTGGTGCTTTCGGCGAACCGCTCCCGCCACTCCATGGACATGGTGGGTACGGTTCGGGCCCACAGGTCAGCCAGGCCCGCTTCAACGGGATTGGTCGGTTCCGGGGTCCCGGCGCTCAGGTCCATCGGCATAAAGGCCGGAAGCCTGTCCAGATACTCCTTGCCGCCCGCCCGGTCCTGCGACCGTTTGAAAGTCTCCAGGAAGTGGTCGTCGAAGAAAAAGACCCACACATACCAGTCGGTCACCAGCGAGAGCGCCGGACCGGACGAGTCGGGGTGGGTGTAGGCGCACAGCAGGGCGTAGTCGTGGGATTCGAGGTCGTGCTCCTCCCAGATGCCCGAGCCTTCCAGCATCCCCATATCGCGGGCCCACTGCTTGGTGTGGGCCCGGGCCGGCTCCAGGTGCGGATTCAGTCGGGCCGGATACGGCATGTAGAAGTGCGGCAGTTCAAAGGGCTGTGTCACGGGTGCCCGGCCTTTCCGATGGCGTCCGTCATACGGAGCGATGTGCGTGTCATTGGCCCCAGGTGGTGCCGACCCACCCGGTCGGTTCAGCACTACCCGGGCCGCACCTCGCTACCCCGGCTTGCTCAATCCTCATATAAGCGCCAACAGTGTCCTGGTGGTGTGCCGGCCATCGGTGTTGGGGCCCGCGAGCAGGTTCAACGACTTCGACACCGAGTTCCACTCACTGATCTACCGGCCCGTGCTGGACCGGCCTCCCGCATCAGCCGCGCCGCGGCGCGGCTCGCTGCGCATGGTTGGTGCGCGGGTGGACAGTAGAAACGATCAGTGACGGGCGCACCGGCGGCTCATCGGTGCGGGCTGGTCTCGGAGAGGGGAATCACGGTATGGGCAGTCGGCAGTTCTCCGAAGAGCGGCTTGACCGGATGCACGACGTGCTGGCGCGTCACGTCGAGCGGGGCGCCGTACCAGGCCTGGTGTCGGCAGTGAACCGGCACGGTGAGCTGCACATCGAGGTGCTGGGGAACAAGGCGCTCGGCGGCGGGGACCCGATGCGCCGCGACACCATCTTCCGGATCGCCTCGATGAGCAAACCGATCACCGCGGTGGCCGCAATGATCCTCGTGGAGGAGTGCGTGCTGCGCCTGGACGATCCCGTGGATGAGTTCCTGCCCGAACTTGCCGACCGCCGGGTCCTCAAGCGGCTGGACGGCCCGGTGGACGACACCGTCCCGGCCCACCGTGCGATCACCCTGCGCGACCTGCTGACCTTCCGCCTCGGCTTCGGCATGCTGATGGCACCGGAGACATACCCCATCATGCGGGCGGTCGCCGAGCAGGGTCTCGCCACCGGACCGCCGAAATCGGTGCCGCTGCCGGAGCCGGACGAGTGGATTCGGCGCCTCTCCGAACTGCCGCTGCTTCACCAGCCGGGCGAGTCGTGGATGTACCACATCGGGTCAACCGTGCTGGGCGTCCTCATCGCCCGGGCCTCGGGCCGGCCGCTGGAGGAGTTCCTGCGCGAGCGCATCTTCGCACCGCTCGGCATGAAGGACACCGGCTTCAGCGTGCCGCCGGAGAGCCGGAACAGGCTGGCGTCCAGCTACGCGGTGGACCCGGCGAGCGGGTCCATGGTGCTCTACGACGGCGTCGACGACAGCAAATGGGCTGAGCCGCCTGCCTTCGCCGACGCCGGCGGCGACCTCGTCTCGACCGTCGACGACTTCCTCGCCTTTTCCCGGATGATGCTCGCCAAGGGCAGCTACGAAGGCACCCGCATCCTCTCGCGCCCTTCGGTCGAAGCCATGACGACCGATCACCTGACTCCGCCGCAGAAGGAACGCGCCTCGCTCGTCCCCGGCCAGTGGGACGCGATGGGCTGGGGATTCGGCGTGTCCGTGCGGACCAGGCGAGAGGGCCTGGCCAATGTGGGCCGTTACGGCTGGGAGGGCGGGCTGGGTACGAGCTGGTTCGCCGACCCGGCCGAGGACTTGACCGGCATTCTGCTCACCCAGCGCATGTGGGAGTCGCCGCAGCCGCCCGGTATCTTCGTCGACTTCGAGACGCTGGCCTACCAGGCGCTCGACGACTGATTGCTCCGGGTACCCCGCAGATTCCCTTCACCATCGCTGCTGTGAACGGCATCCGAGTACCTGAGGACTGCCCGTCCCCGCGGATTGACGGCGCGCGGAACACCGCTCATCAGGGGGCATCGAGTCCGTTGCGGGCGATGATCTTCGCGTACCAGCGCGCGCTGTCCTTGGGCGTACGGCGCTGGCTGGGAAAGTCGACATGGATCAGGCCGAAACGCTTGCTGTAGCCGTACGCCCACTCGTAGTTGTCCAGCAGCGACCACAGGAAGTACCCCTGGACGGTGGCGCCGTCGGCGATGGCGCGATGTACGGCGGTCAGGTGGCTGTGCAGATACGCGACACGCTCCGGGTCGCGAACGGCGCCAGAGGGGTCGGCGTAGTCGTCGTACGCGGCACCGTTCTCGGTGATGAGCAACGGCGTGCCGGGCAACTCGTCGCGCACTCTGGTGAGGAGCTGATACAGACCGTCGGCGTCCACCGGCCAGTCCATTGCCGTACGCGGTCCCGGCGCCGGCAGGAAGCGGACGTGGTCCTCCGCTCCGGGCCATGGAGACGGGCGCTCGGAGCGACCGGCCGTGACCACCGTGGGCGAGTAGTAGTTGAGGCCCAGGGATCCGATCGGGGTGGAGATCGTCCTCAGGTCACCGTCGCGTACGAAGGACCAGTCGGTGACGGACGCCGTGTCCTCGATCAGGTCCCGGGGATAGCGGGCGCGGAAGACCGGGTCGAGGAAGATCCGGTTGGCGAGCGCGTCGATGCGGCGCGCCGCGTCGGTGTCCTCGACGGTGTCGCTGGAGGCGCGCACGGCGGCCAGGTTCAAGGTCAACGAGACGTCGGCGTGCGAGGGAATCCGGTCCCGGAGGACCTGGACGGCCATGCCGTGCGCCAGGTTGAGATGATGCGCGGCACGCAAGGACGCGGCCGGGTCCGTACGCCCAGGAGCGTGCACCCCGGCCGCGTACCCCAGGAAGGCGCTGCACCAGGGCTCGTTGAGGGTGGTCCAGGTGGGCACCCGGTCCCCCAGGGCGTCGGCGACCAGCGCCGTGTACTCGGCGAACCGCTCCGCGGTGTCGCGGTGCGCCCAGCCGCCAGCCGTGGCGGAGCCGGTCTCCAGCTCCTGGGGCAGATCCCAGTGATAGAGGGTGAGTACGGGCCGGATGCCTGCTCGCAGCAACGCGTCCACCAGGCGGCGGTAGAAATCCAGCCCGCGCTGATTGGCCGGCCCGCGGCCCGTCGGCTGGACCCGCGGCCAGGAGACCGAGAACCGGTAGTCGGTCAGACCCAACTCCCGCATCAGCGCGACGTCCTCGCGCATTCGGTGGTAGTGATCCGCGGCGATATCGCCGGTGTCACCGTTTCGGACCTTGCCGGGCATACGGCTGAAGGTGTCCCAGATGGAGGGCGTACGTCCGTCCGCCGCGGCGGCACCCTCGATCTGGTACGCGGAGGTGGCCGCGCCCCACCGGAATCCCGGCGGGAAGCGCAGGGCGGTGCCGGTTTCCCGGCAGGCGTCGACAGTGGTCATCGCGGAGAACTCCCTACGAAGCGTGAGAGGGAAGGGACAGCGGAGAGCAAGTCAGCCCTTGATGGCGCCCTGCATGATGCCGCCCACGATCTGCCGGCCGAGCAGGCCGAAGACCAGCAGCACGGGGAGCGTGCCGAGCAGCGTGCCCGCCATGATCACCGACTGGTCGTGGACATAGCCGCCGCCGAGCTGGCGCAGCGCCACCTGCACCGTGGGCTCCTGGGAGGTCAGCGCGACGATCGGCCAGAAGAAGTCGTTCCAGGAGGCCATGAAGGTCAGCATGGCGAGGACGGCCATCCCCGGCCTGGCCACCGGCACCACGATGCTCCAGAAGATCCGGGCGGTAGTTGCACCGTCGACCCGGCCCGCCTCGATCAGCTCGTCCGGCAGCGCCTGCACCAGGTACTGCCGCATGAAGAACACACCGAATGCGGAGACCAGGCCGGGCAGAATCACCGACTGCAGCTGGTTCACCCACCCCAGCTCGGCGACCAGCATGAACAGCGGGATGACACCGAGCTGCGGCGGAATCATCATCGTGCCGACGGTCAAGGCCAGCAGGGCGTTCCGGCCGCGGAACCGCAGTTTGGCGAAGGCGAATCCGGCCAGCGTCGAGCAGAACACGGTTCCGACGGTGACCGTGCCGGAGACGATGAAGGAGTTCACCAGCGCCCTGCCGATGTCCGCCTCCTCCAGGACCGCCTCGATGTTGTGCAGGAGGTTGCCGCCCGGAAAGAGCGAGGGCGGCACCTGGGCAAGGTCGGCATTGGAGCGCGTCGCGGCGACGATGGTCCAGTAGAAGGGGAAGGCCGACACCAGTACGGCGGTGATCAGGACCGCGTAGGCGAACCGCCCTCCGTGGTGCCGGCGACCGGCACCGGTGGGCGTGCTCCGGCGCGCGGTCTCGGTTCGGGGCCGGCTGGGGCGGGGTGGTGATTCCAGCGCGGTCATCGCGCGGCCTCCTTGTCCGAGCGGCGCCGCGCGATCAGGGCGTTGGCGCCGACGAGCAGCACGATGAGGACGAACATCACCCAGGCGACGGCGGCGGCGCGGCCGAGGTGGAAGAAGGCCCAGCCCTGCTCGTACATGTAGAGACCGAGGGTCTGGTACTGGTGCGAGATCCCGCCGGAGACGCTGCCCTCGAACAGCAGCGGCTCGCCGAAGAGCTGGGTCGCGCCGATCGTGGAGACGACGACGGTGAACAGGATGGTGGGCCGCAGCCCGGGCAGGGTGACATGGATGAACTGCCGCCAGCGCGAGGCCCCGTCGATCGACGCCGCCTCGTACAGCTCGCCGGGGATCGACTGCATGGCGGCGAGGTAGATCAGCGCGTTGTAGCCGGTCCAGCGCCAGATGACGATCGTGGACACGGCGATCTGCGAGGCGACCGTGCCCGACTGCCAGTCGACGTGGCTGAATCCTGCCAGCCCCAGCAGCCAGTTGATCAGGCCGAAGTCGCGGCCGAAGAGCTGGGCGAAGACCAGGGTCGCGGCGGCGACGGACGTGGCGTACGGCAGCAGGACCGCGATCCTGAGGAACGCCCTGCCACGCAGCTTGTAGTTGAGCAGGTGGGCCAGCCCCAGCGCCATCAGCAGCTGTGGCACCGTCGAGATGACCCCGATGGTGACGGTGTTGCGCAGCGCGGTCCAGAAGAAATCGTCCCCCAGCAGAGCGGTGTAGTTGCCCACCCCTCGCCACTCCAGCTCACCGGGACTCTGCAGCTCCGCCCGGTAGAGGGAGACGTACGCGGTGTACAGCAGCGGGAAGACCCCGAAGGCCGCGAACAGGGCGAAGAACGGAGCGATGTAGGTGTACGGCGACAGCTTTCGCAGCAGGTGGCCGTGGCGCTCGGTGCGGGCTCGCGGCAGCGAGGGGGCGCTGGCGGACAGGGTCATGGCGGCCCTTCGGCGTCGGGACGGTTGAGGTCATGACTGGTTGCTTCGGGTCCGGGCCGGGCCGGGTGGACAGTCGCGGGGGCGGCGGCGGCCCGGACCCGAAGCGGTCGGGGGGTCAGCCGAGAGCGTTCTTGATGCCCTTCTGGGCGCTGCTCCAGGCCCGGCCGGATGACACGCCCTTCTTCTCGACCTCAGCGAGGGCGTTGGTGATCTGCGTCGTCACATCGCCGTCATGGACACCGAGGACTTGCACGGGGGAGTTCTCGGCGGCGGCGCCGAAGAGCTCACCGGTGGGCGCATTGCTGAAGTAGGGGTCCCTGATGTCCTTCACCTTGCTGATGGCACCGATATTGGACGGGAAAATGCCCTGCTGCCGGAAGAGTTCGGCCTGCTGCTCGGAGGCGGTCAGCCAGGTGATGAACTCATATGCCTCCTTGGGGTGCTTGGCAGCTCTGGGGATCGACAGATACGAGCCGCCCCAGTTGCCGCCCTTGCCGCCGGGAAGGGTCGCGATATCCCAGGTGCCCTTGCCCTTCTCGCCGGCCTGTCCCTTGATGTAGCTCAGCATCCAGGCGGGGCACGGGAGGGTGGCGAAGGAACCCGAGCTGAAGGCCTGGTTCCACTCGGGGGACCACTGGTTGAGCTTGGCGCTCAGACCGTCCTGCGCGGCCTTGACCGAGGTGTTCCAGGCGGTCCTGACGGCCGCGTTGGAGTCGTAGATGAGCTTTCCGGAGGCGTTGTAATAGCGCTCGGTCTCCTGGCCCATCATGATCTGGTAGAGGCTGGCGACGGAGTCGATCCAGGCGCTCTTGGCGGGGGCCTTGGCCTGGTACTGCTTGCCCAGTTTCAGGTAACCGTCCCAGGTGGACCACTTCTTGGCGAGTACGTCGCGGTCGATGGGCAGGCCTGCCTTCTTCAGCAGGTCGGTGCGGTAGCAGATGGCCTCGGGGCCCATGTCCGTGCCCAGGCCCAGGACGTGGCCGTCCTGGGTGGTGGCCGCCGACCATTTGGCCTGCGCGTACTGGTCCTTGAGGTCCTTGGCGCCGAAGCGGTTCAGGTCCTCGAACTTGTCGGCCTGGCGCTGGGTGACGGACGCGATACGGCCGACCTCGATGGCCTGAATGTCGGCGAGTCCGCCGCCGCCCGCGAGACGGGTCTGCAGAGCCGGCCAGTAGTCGGCCTCATTCTCAGTGTCGGTCTGCTTGATGGTGACGTTCGGGTGGAGCTTCTCGTACTTCTTGTACAGGCCGGCTTCCTTGTACCCGAACGTGCCGAAGAGGTCGATCGTCAGGGTGATCCGGTCACCGTCGGCTCCGCCCGCGCTGGTGCCGGACGAGCCGGATCCGCAGCCGGCGAGCAGTGCCCCGGTGAGCAGCACGGCACCCATACGGGTGGCGGCGCGCTTGGCGGCTCGGGGGATGGGCATGGAAGCCTCCTCTGGCTTCGGGTGGGGACCGAGGAATTGAGAGCGCTCTCATGCAGTGCTCAGGAGGCTGCCGTGCCCGCTTCCCGGCGTCAAGATGTGAACGCGTAACAGTTGGTATTGCCGAGCCCGGAACCCTGAAGGGCCGTCAAGCCGGTGCGCTCCGGAAGGTCACCATTCAACTCGCCAACCAGCGCGCCAGGTTGAGACCAGACCAGCGCGGCACGGATTGCCGGCAAGCACGCCCCCCTCGGGGCCGTTAGGCGGACGCCCTGCGTACCAGGTGGGTTTCGGTGATGACCGAGGTCAGGGCCCCGGCCTGGGGCTGCGCCGGTGTGTGCTGGTCCACAGCGCGCAGCAGCAGCCGGGCCATCAGTCGGCCCATGCCCTCGATGTCCTGCCGGATCGTGGTCAGGGGCGGATCGGTCTGTTCCGCGACCGCCGCCATGTCGTCGAAGCCGACGACCGCCACGTCCTCCGGTACTCGGCGGCCGCGCCGGCGCAGTACGCGCAGCGCCCCCGATGCCGTCAGGTCGGAGGCCGCGAACACGGCGTCCAGGTCCGGACAGCGGTCCAGAAGTTCCGCCATGGCGCGTTCACCGCCGTCCGGGGTGAAGTCGCCCGTCGCGATCAGCTGGGGGTCCGCGTCGAGCATCACGTCACGGAAGCCGTCCAGCCGGTCGATCGCCGAGGTCTGGTCGAGCGGGCCCGTGATATGGGCGATGCGCCCGCGGCCGAGCGACACCAGATGCCGTACCGCCTCCCGGGCGCCGCCCCGGTTGTCGCAGTCGACGTAGAGGGTGCTGCGGTCACCCTTCGCCGGGGACCAGCCGGGCCGTCCGCCGAATACCGTGGGCAGGCCCGCCCGGCGGGTGATCTCCGGCAGCGGGTCGTCGGTGTGCAGGGAGAAGACGAGCGCCCCGTCGACATGGCCGCCCGCCAGGTAGCGCCCCACCCGCTCGTAGTCGCTCGCCCCCTCGACCAGGAGCAGGACCAGCTGCGAATCGTGCGCGGTCAACTCCCTGCTGATGCCACGCACCTGCTGGGCGAAGAAGGGGTCGGAGAACACCCGTGTCTCGGGCTCGGCGATCACGACGGCCACGGCTTCGTGCCGCCGGGTCACCAGGGTACGGGCGGCCTGGTTGGGGACGTATCCCAGCTCCTCGACAGCCTTGCGCACCCGCTCCACCAGCGGCTCGCGGACGCCGGCCCCGCCGTTGACGACGCGCGATGCGGTGGCCCGGGAGACCCCGGCGCGTGCGGCCACGGACTCGAGTGTCGGGCGCGGCACAGCGGTCTGGTCGGACAACGACTTTCTCCTCTGCGGCGGGCGACGGCGCTATGAGGCAGCGTATCCGCTTGCCACCATTGATGAGAGCGCTCCCAGCCGCGGGCTGGTTGCGGCGGGCTTCCGGGTGGCTGGTGCCGGCGCCGGGCGGCCTCCGGGGTGGGGGTCCTGGACTGCGCGCCCTCGGGCCTGGCGGCCCTGGCCACACTCTTGCGTCCAGGACCCCCACCCCTCCGGCCCCGACGCCTCCGTCTCGACCCTTTACGCCGCCGGTCGAGGCGGAGGCTGACATCTGCGGCGGGCGGCGCAGGCCGGCCGCTCCTGTCAGGGGGAAGCGGTCGGCCTGCCGTACGGTTACCAGCCGATGCCGAGCGTCACAGCGGTCGGCGGGTTGGCAGCCTGCGGAGCGCAGTGGGGGATGCGGCCGGACGAGGCTGCCCGGCGCCGCGGTTGCGGGTTGCGGCCATGGTTGCCTTCCTGGTTCGGGCCGGGTTCGGGCCGGGTTCGGGAGTGAAGCCGGGGGCGGGCGGCCTTGTGGGCACACGCCCGCCCCGGGGCCGGGTCAGTGGCCGAAGTCGAACCAGTTGACGTTCACGAAGTCGGCAGGCTGGCCGCTGGCGAAGGTGAGGTACACATCGTGCTTGCCGGTCACGGCGCTGATGTTCGCCGGCACCGTCTTCCAGCTCTGCCAGCCGCCGGTGTTGGCGACGGCGAAGCTGCCGATCGGTGCGCTGCCACGGCTGTCCAGCCGTACCTCGACCAGACCGCTGACGCCACCGGCCGCCCCGCTGGCGACCCTGCCGTAGAACTGCTTCGCGGGCGTCCCGCCGAAGTCGACGTTCCGGTACAGCGCCCAGTCGCCATGGGCGGCCCAGCCCACGTTCTGCCCGCCACCGGTGTCCGTCGCGGACTCGGTGGTCAGACCGGACTGCTGGTCGCATGACTCGGCCTGGATCGTGCTGTACGCGTCGCGGTTGCCCGACGGCGGCGGGTCCGTCGGCGTGGGCGAGGGGCCCGGGCCGCCGCTCGTGCTCTGCCACACCGCGACATAGTCGACGGTGAGGGGGTGGCCGGGGGATGTGCCGGCGTCCGGCCCGCCGCCGAACGCCGCCGGGAAGGCGCCGCCCATGGCGACGTTCAGGATGATGAAGTAGCCGTGATCGGTCGCGGCCTTCCAGGTGCCGGCGTCCATCTGGTCGGCGCGGACCGTGTGGAAGTTGACGCCGTCGAGGTAGAAGCGCATCTGCTCGGGGCTGGTGCTGCGGTCCCACTCAAGGGCGTAGGTGTGGAAGCCGGCCTGGCAGGACGTCGGTGAGCAGGCGCGCTGGCCGCCGATGCCGGAGGTCTCGTTGCACGGACCGCCGGGACTGGTGCCACAGTGCATCGTGGCCCACTCGTTGTTGATGCCCTGGACGTTCTCCATGATGTCGAGCTCGCCGATGCCGGGCCAGTTCCACCAGTTGCCGCGGTACGGGGCGCCCAGCATCCAGAAGGCAGGCCAGTAACCCTTGGCGGCGGAACCGGTCACGTTCGGCATCTGAAGCCGCGCCTCCACGCGGAGCTTGCCGCCGGCAGGAGGCTGGAAGTCGGACCGCCTGGTTTCGATCCGGCCCGATGTCCACTGCCCTGATCCGTCGCGCAGTGGGGTGATGCGCAGATTCCCTGCCCCGTCCAGCGAGACGTTGGAGGTGCTGGAGGTCATCGTCTCGACTTCGCCGGTGCCGAAGTTGGCCGGGCCGCCCGGGTAGCTGGTACCAGTGGTGTACTGCCAGTCGGCCGTGTTCACCCCCGTACCGGCAGGCCCGTTGAAGTCATCACGGAAGACGGACGTCCAGCCCGGCGGGTCCGGTGGCACAGCGGCCTGCGCGGGCAGCGATACGGCCGCTGCCGCGGCTACGAGGAGTGCGGTGACGGCTGCGAGGACCGCCCGCCCATGGGGACCTCGTCTTACGGGAGTTGCACTCATGCTCATGGGACCTCTCTTGGGAGGGTGGGGGCCATGCGATTGAGAGCGCTCTCACACTGGGTTGCCGGACACTGTGCTCCCCCGGAGCCGGGACGGCAAGAGATGTGGTCGAGATTATTGAAAACGGGGCTTTGCGCTTCAACAAGTGAACGCAAAGCCCCGGTGGTTTTGGGTTGTTCACCCCTTCTATGGCCGGTGGTCGCGGCTGTGCCGGCTGCCGCCGGTCACTTCACGGATCCGGCCATGACTCCCTGTACGAAGTGGCGCTGAAAGGCGAAGAAGACCACCACGGGCACGATCAGGGACAGGAACGCTCCTGGTGCCAGCACCCCGATATTGCTGCCGAACTGCCGCATCTGGGACTGCAGTGCCACCGTGAGCGGCTGCGACTCGCTGTCCGCGAAGATCAGCGCGACCAGCATGTCGTTCCACACCCACAGGAACTGGAAGATGGCCAGGCTGGCGATGGCGGGCCTGCCGACCGGCAGGATGAGCCGGGTGAAGATCCGCCACTCGCTGCCACCGTCCATCCGTGCCGCCTCCAGCATTTCGCGCGGGATCTCGGCGAAGTAGTTCCGCAGCAGGAAGATGGCGAACGGCAGTCCGTAGGCGACATGGAAGAGCACCACGCCGGGGATCGAGCCGAACAGCCCCACCGCGCCGAGCAGTTTGGCCACCGGCAGCAGGCCGACCTGAACCGGCACCACCAGCAGGGCGACGACCAGCAGGAAGATCCAGTCGCGGCCGGGGAACTCCAGCCAGGCGAAGGCGTATCCGGCGAGCGCGGCGATGACGACGACCGCGAGGGTCGCCGGGACCGAGATCAGCACGGTGTTCCAGAACGCCTGGATGATCCCGGCATCGTGCAGCAGGGCCGTGTAGTTGTCGATTGACAGCCGCTCAGGGCTGGTGAAGGCGGTCCACCACCCGCTGGTGGCATTGTCCTGCTCCGAGCGCAGCGAGGAGAGGAAGAGCCCCAACGCCGGGGTGAGCCAGATCAGTCCGATGACGATCAGCACTGCCTGCACCAGGCCGCGGCTGAGCTGCCGCGCCAGCCACGCGCTCGGCCCCCGCTTGACACGCGCGGCGGAGCGGCGAGCGGACCGGGTGCGTGAAGCGGGCACCTGGGCGGTCGGCTCGTCCTTCTCGACGAGAGCACCGTGGGCGGTCATGACTGGCTCCTGCGGAAACGTCGGATGTTGAAGACCATCGCCGGGACCACCAGGAGCAGCAGCAGCACCCCGAGCGCGCTGCCCAGACCCTGGTTGTTGCCGCCGCCGAAGGAGACCAGCCACATCTGCATGGCCAGCACATTGGCGTCCTGTTGCACGGGGCCCGGGGCGATGATGTAGACGAGGTCGAAGACCTTCATCACGTTGATCACGAGGGTCACGAAGACCACACCCAGGACGGGCGCCAGCAGCGGGACGGTGATCTTCCGGAAGATCTGCCACTCGTTGGCGCCGTCCATCCGAGCGGCCTCCAGGGCGTCCCGGGGCAGCGCGGCGAGCCCGGCGCCGATGAGGACCATGGCGAATCCGGTCCAGATCCACAGATACGCGCCGATGATCGCCGGTGTGACCAGGGCCGGACCGAGCCAGGCGATCCCCTGATAGGGCTCGGCGAAGTTCTTCGCGGGCAGTTGGACGGCATACGAGCCGGCCGGCAGATCGGCGAAGCGGAACGAGCCGTCGGCCGCGGTGGTGGCCTCGCCCACGACCTTGCCGCCGTGGACCGCCTCGACCGTCATGCCCGGAAGCCCGCGCTCGGCCGGGTCCACCTTGCCCGGACGGCCGCCTCCGCCGCGCGTGAAGTCGAGGTAGACCACACCGCGGAGCTCGCGGTCGCCTGCGGGCGCGGCCGCGGCCTTCCGGGCGGGCTTCGCCGACTTCGGCACATCCTTGGGCGGGATCCCGACGAAGCCGAGGGAGACGGTCCGGCCGGGGCCGAGGTCCGCGGCCGTACGGTACGAGCCGTCCCGGCCCTCCTGAAGCCCGTGGCCGGTCCGGGCCCGGGCGTTCGGGTACGCCGACCCCTCGGAGAAGGAGTCGTGGACGCCGACGGCGACCGCGTTGAGGACGCCGCGTGCGGGGTCCTGCTCGTACACGACCCGGAAGATGATGCCCGCGGCGAGGAAGGAGATCGCCATCGGCATGAACATCAACAGCTTGAAGGCGGTCGCCCAGCGCACCTTTTCGGTCAGCACGGCGAGGATGAGGCCGAGACCGGTCAGCAGGGCCGGGGCGACGACAACCCACAACGTGCTGTTGCGGATGGCCTTGAGCGTCGCCGGGTCGCGGAACATCTCGGCGTAGTTCTCGGTGCCGACGAACTGCGTCCCCGAGGCGTCGAAGAAGCTGCGGCCGACCGAGAACAGGATCGGGTACGCGACCAGGGCACCGAGCAGCAGCAGCGCGGGCAGCAGGAACGCGCCCGCGATCAGCCGCCGTCGCCGGGTTGCGCGACGGCGGGGGTTGGGGGGCGGCGGGGTGCCGCCCGCTTTCGCGGGCGGCACCTGACAGGTGGTGACAGACATGGAGAGTTCTCAGCCCTTGTACGCCTTGGCGGCCGCGGCCTCGAGCTTGCGCGCGGTGCCCGCGGGGTCGGACGGGTCGCGGAGGAAGTCCTGGAGCAGCTTCCACTCGCCTGCGCCCTGTGTGCCGCCGAAGGCGGCCGGGGCCTGGTCGGACATGTCGAACCGGACCGAGTCACCCGCCTTCACCAGCGACTGGGCGGTCTTGCGGGTGGTGTCGTCCGGGTACGCGGCCAGGTCCACCTTCTCGTTCGGCGAGATGAAGCCGCCCGCCTTGGCCCAGACCTCCGCGGCCTCGGGCGTGGCCAGGTACTCCAGCAGCTTCATGGCCGCTTCCGGGTTCTTGCCGGACTTGAGCACGGCGGCCGCGTCGCCGCCGCCGACCACGGGTGCCTTGCCGCCATCGACCGCCGGGAAGGGGAAGAACTTGGCGTCCTCGCCGACCTTCTTGTTGAACTGACCCGAGATCAGGCCGCCCACGAAGTCGCCCTCGTAGACCATGCCCGCGGTGGGCTTGTTGCCGAAGACCTGCTCGACGGACTCGGGGAAGTCGGTGCGCAGCGCCTCGGCTCCGCCTCCGGCGACCAGGTTCTTGTCCTTGAACAGCTTGCCCAGGGTGGTCAGGGCCTTGACCACGGTGGGGTCGGTCCACGGGATCCGGTGAGCGGCCAGCTTGTCGTAGTTCTTGGTTCCGGCCTGGGAGAGATAGATGTTCTCGAACCAGTCGGTGAGCGGCCAGCCGGCCTCACCGGCGACGGAGAAGGCGGGCAGTCCCGAATCGGCGATCGTCTTGCCGGACTTCAGCATCGCGTCGTAGGTCTTCGGCGGGGTGACGCCGGCCTGGTCGAAGGCGTCCTGGCTGTACCAGACGGTGGACTTGTGCGAGGCCTTGAAGTAGAGGCCGTAGAACTCGCCGTTGACCGTGCCGTAGTCCCGCCACACCGGGGCGAAGTTGATGCCGGCCCGCTCGTACGTCGTGGCCGAGAGCTGCTTGAGCCAGCCCTTGTCGGCGAACTGCTGAAGCACACCGACCTGCGGCACCATCACCACATCAGGTGCGTTGCCGCCTTCGATCTTGCTGCCCACGACGGTGGAGACGTTGTCGCCGGTGGAGATGAACGTGGTCTTGGCGCCGGTCTTCGCGGAGAAGGCGTCCAGCACCTTCTTGAAGTTCTTCTGCTCCACGCCGGTCCACACTCCGGCGACGGTCACCGTCTGACCCTTCAGCTCCTGGCTGCCGGCGGAGGCCGGGCCAGTGGTTCCGCCGCAGCCGGTGGCCGTGAGGAGGAGGCCGATCGCTGCCGCGCTCGATGCCGCTGTGCGTCGTCTCATGGTGCTGTCCCTTCAGGGATAAGAGGAGTTGAGAGCAGGGAGATTCAGAACTGGTCGCTCATCCACCAGGCGGCGGTGGAGCCCGGGAGCGTTCCGGCGGGGCACTCGCCGCTGGCCAGCAGGGGGGTGCCGGGCACTGGGGCCGGGACCGGCTCCGTGCCGAAGTTGACCGCGCAGACAAGGCTGTCGCCGCGGACGAACGCGAGGACCTGCGGCGGGGACTCCAGCCAGCGCAGGGTGCCTTCACCGAGCTGGGGAAGACCGCGGCGCAGATGCAGTCCGTCGCGGTACAGGTGCCAGAACGAGGTGGTGTCGGCCAGGGCCCGCTCGGTGGCGTGCTCCGCGAACCATTCGGGCTGCGGCAGCCACGGCCGAGCCCCGGTGTCGCTGGCGGTGAAGCCGAACGGGGAGGCGTGACCGGACCAGGGCAGCGGCACCCGGCAGCCGTCGCGGACGCGCAGCCGGCTGCCCGTCCTGCGGAAGATCGGATCGGTGATGACCTCGTCCGGCAGATCGACCACCTCGGGCAGCCCCAGCTCCTCGCCCTGGTAGATGTACGCGCCCCCGGGCAGCGCCAGCATCAGCAGGGCGGCCGCGCGGGCACGGGCCGCGCCCAGTCCGCTCGCCTCGCCGGTCGGTTCACCGGCGTACCGGGTGACGCTGCGGACCTGGTCGTGGTTGTTGAGCACCCAGGTGACGGTGGAACCCGTCCCCGCGATGTCGTGCATCGCCTCGGTGATGACCTGCCGGAAGGCGTCGACGTCCCACTCGGCGCTGAGCAGGTGGAAGAAGAACGCCTGGTGGAGCTCGTCAGGGCGGACGTACGCGGCGTGCTCGCGGGCGCTCGGCACGGACACCTCGCCGACCAGCAGCCGCTCGAGCCCGTCGCGGGCGGTGTACTCCTCGCACACCGCGCGCCAGTCGCGCCACACCTGGTGCACCTCGGGCTGGTTCCAGGCCAGCGGGTTGACCGAGTCCCGGGTGCGTTCGTCGGCGGCGGGGTCGGGGGAGTCGGGGAGTTCGGGGTGCTTGTAGAGCCCGGCGGCCACGTCGATGCGGAAGCCGTCGACCCCGCGGTCCAGCCAGAACCGCAGCACCTTGTCGAAGTACGCGCTCACGGCCGGGTTGCGCCAGTTGAGGTCGGGCTGCTCCGGGGTGAACAGGTGGAGGTACCACTGGCCGGGCTCATCGTTGGGCTCCTGGACGCGGGACCAGGCGGGACCGCCGAACATGGCGTGCCAGTTGTTGGGGGGCAGTTCGCCGTTCGCGCCGCGGCCTGCGGCGAAGTGGAAGCGCTCGCGGGCGGGGCTGCCCGGACCTTCCTCCAGCGCCGCCTGGAACCACGGGTGTGCGCTGGAGCAGTGGTTGGGGACGATGTCTATGAGGATCTTCATCCCGAGCCGGTGGGCATCGGCGACCAGGCGGTCGAACTCGTCCAGGTCGCCGTACACGGGGTCGACGCCGCAGTAGTCGGCGACGTCGTAGCCGTGATCGTGCTGCGGGGAGGGATAGAACGGACTGAGCCAGATGCCGTCCACGCCGAGCTTCTTGAGGTAGGGAAGCCCCACCCGGACTCCGGCCAGGTCCCCGATGCCGTCCCCGGTGCTGTCCAGGAAGCTGCGCACATACACCTGATAGATGACGGCGTCTCGCCACCAGCGGCGCGGAGCGGTGCCGTCCGCCGAGGCGGGGTAGGACGGCGAGGAGCTGGAAGAGGGGCCGCTGCCGGCCGTGGCTATGAGCATTCCCGAGGACCTGTTCTGACGTGGAGCGTGCGGACTTCAGCCGCTGTTGTGCATGCATGTTATGTAGGCATGACGAACAGGTGTCAACGGGTCGCACAGAAGCTGGCGCTATATTTCCGCTATATGTCCAGGTCTCAGGGGGCTCCAGAGATGGGCTGCTGCCTAACATGTAGGTAGTAAAGTGGGGTCAGCTGCGGTCGGCGATGGCCTTCAGCTCATGGGTGAGCCGCTCCACGGCCCCCTCGGGAGAGATCCGCTGCGCCAGCACATCCTGAACCACGGCCTGGACGACAAGGCTCACCTGGTCGTACCGCGGGCTCTTGGGGCGCGGCTTGGCCGACAGAACGCTCTCACGGAGCGTCGGCAGGTACGGGAAGCGCCGTACCAGCGCGGGATCGGTATACAGATCGGCCCACACGGGCGGCAGTGATCCCTCGGTGAGGACCCGGTGTTGCACCGGCTCGCTCGTCAGATAGGCGATCAGATCGGCAGCCGACTGCTGGTGCCGCGAGTTGGCGTTGATCGCGAGATTGGAACCGCCGAGGATGCCGACACCGGGGCCGTGCGGACCCGGTAGCGGTACGGCGCCGACCTTTCCGGCGACCGCCGACTGCTGACCGTTCGCCAGGGAGTAGACATACGGCCAGTTGCGCAGGAAGAGCAGCCGGCCGTCCTGGAACGCCTTCCGGGACTCCTCCTCCTTGAAGGTCAGCGCCCCCCTGGGGATCCAGCCCTCGCGCACCCCGTCGGCCAGGAAGGACAGCCCCTCGCGCGCGGCCGGGGTGTCCACGGTGACCTTCGCGCCCTCCTGGGCGAGGATGCCCGTACCCGCGGACTGCATGGCCTCCGCGGCGTTGATGGTCAGCCCCTCGTACGGCAGGAACTGGCCCGCGTAGCCGCCGAGCCCGTACGGCGGAGCGACCTCCTTGGCCAGCTGTCGCAGCTGCGCCCAGGTGCGCGGCGGCTGTTTGCCGGCCCGGTCCAGGATGTCCTTGCGGTAGTAGAGCAGACCCGCGTTCGTTACATATGGGACAGCGTGCAGGCGTTTGCCGAAGGTGGCGGTCTGCACCACCGGCGGCAGAAACCGTTTCAGCGGAAAGCGGTGCGCGTCGAGCGGAGCGATCCAGCCCGCCGCGGCGAACTCCGAGGTCCACGCCACATCGATATTGAGGACGTCGAAGCGGTCGCTGCCGGACCGCAGACTTTCCACCATCTGAGCCCGGACCTCGTCGGCGGCATCCGGCAACTCGACGAGCGTGACCTTCTCCGCCGGGTGCGAGCGATTCCAGTCCGCCAGGACCCCGCTCAGATAACCGGTGAGGTCCCCGCCCGTCACCAGGGTCATCGGCCCTCTGCCGCCGGAGTGGCCCGCCGGCTCACTGAGGCGGGTGTCAGCAGTGGTCAGGCACGCGACAACCAGCACCGCCGCCAGGAGGCCCCTGGCCGCGGCTCGCGCCCACCGCATAGGTTCCTCCTCGTGCACCGGCGTCGGCCCACGGTGCCCGACGTCCGGCACCTGTATACCGGTTAGCCATGCGGGATACTAGACATGTCAGCAAGATTAGAGGTCGGACCGGTCACAAGCCGGAAGAGATCCCCTAACGAGCAGGTATCGCGGGGGAGGAGGAGGGGTGGAGTGCGTCTTCCGCTCCTGGCGCTTCTGGCAAGCGGGCCGGCTCATGGCTATGAGCTCAAGCAGGCCCTTGAGAAGCTTCTGGGCGCCGCGTACCCTCAGCCGAACATCGGGCAGATCTACGTCACCCTGGGCAGACTCGAAAAGTCCGGATTGATCGAGGGCGAAGAAGTCTCTCAGTCGAGCCGGCCGAACAAGCGTATCTACCGCCTCACCGACGCGGGACGGGAGGCGGTTGCCGCCTGGTTCGAGGAGCCCACCGACGAAGCCCGGGTGCGGGACGAGTTCTTCATGAAGCTCGCCCTCGCCCCGGAGTCGGGCATGGCCGACCAGATCGCCTTGATCAACAAGCAGCGCCGCCAGTACCTCAAGACCATGCGCGACCTGTCGAAGCTGGCCGCGGCCGAGGACCGGGACAACCGGATCGCACAGCTGCTGATCGAGGGAGCCATGCTGCATCTGCAGGCTGACCTCGACTGGCTGGAGCGTTGTCAGGAGGAGTTGGAATGAGCCGCGACGACGCCCCGCCCATAGTCCGAGCAGAGGGCCTGGTCAAGACGCACCGGGCGGAGGGCAACGAGGTCAGGGCGGTGCGAGGTGTCGACCTGCGCGTGGAGCGCGGGGAGTTCGTCGCCGTCACCGGGCCCTCCGGAGCCGGCAAGTCCACTCTGCTCCATCTCATCGGCGGGCTGGACCGTCCCGACAGCGGCAGCATCTGGCTCGACGGCCGGCAGGTCGACTCCTACAGCGAGGCCCGCTGGGCCGAGCTGCGCCGCCGCAGCATCGGCATCGTCTTCCAGTTCTTCAACCTGGTCTCCAACCTGACCGTGGCCGACAACGTGGAGCTGCCCGCCCTGCTGGCGGGCCGCTCCCCGCGGCAGGCCCGGGCGAGCCGCGAGGAGCTGCTGGCCGAGCTGGGCCTTCAGGGCAAGGAGAAGAGCACACCCGGTGAGCTGTCCGGCGGCGAGCAGCAGCGGGTGGCGCTCGCCCGCGCCCTGATCAACCAGCCGAGCCTGCTGCTCGCCGACGAGCCCGCCGGCAGCCTGGACAGCAAGGGCACCCGCGAAGTCCTGCGCCTGCTGTCCCGCTGTCACCGGCGGGGCCAGACGATCCTGCTCGTCACCCACGACGCCAGGATGGCCAGTGCCGCCGACCGGGTCATCAGCTTCTTCGACGGCCAGATCGTGGACGACGCCGCCCTCGGCGGGGGGACGGACCGGCGCGGGGGCGGCGTGGCCGACGTCCTCGAGCTGAAGGGCTGACCGCGGTGCGAGCCACCGTGCGCTGGGCGCTCGCGGACCTGCGGACGCACCGAGGCGAGGCTGCGTTCATCGTCCTCGCCACGGCCGGCGTGATCGCCTCCCTGCTGCTGGCCGGCGCCCTCTTCGCGTACGCGACCAACCCCTGGCAGCGGCTGTTCACCCAGACCTCCGGGGCCCATGTGTGGATCCGCGCCGGGCAGGACGCGGACACCGGCAAGCTGGGCGAGCTGGAGGGCGTCAAGGCTGTGTCCGGCCCGTTCCAGACCGCGCGGGCGACGGTTGGGCTGCGCGGCACGGAAGCCTCCGTCGAATTGCGCGCCGCCGGCTCCCGGCCGCCGGGCACCGCCCGCCCGCTGATCGAAACGGGCAGCTGGCTGGACCGGGGGACGGCCGACGGCATCGTGCTGGAGAGCTCGCTCGCCACTGCGCTGTGGGCCGAGCCGGGCGACTCCCTGGGCGTCCGCGGCACCGGCGGTACCGTACGAACCCTGCGCGTCGTGGGCATCGCGGACACCGCCGAGCGCACCTACAGGTCCGGCGAGACCCCCGGCGTGGGCTGGGTTCTCCGCGGCACTCTGAACCGGATCGAACCCGACCGCGAGCAGCGCGGCCAGACGATCGGGCTACGCCTGCGAAACCCCGACGACACGGACTTCATGGTCCAGCGGGCGGTCACCGAACTCGGCGCCGACCAGGTCGCCGCCGTCTCACGCTGGCAGCAGGCGCGAGCCGATGCCGAGGGCGACAACCGGCTCCTCGGGCTGCTTCTCGGCCTCTTCGGGCTCGGTGCCCTGCTGGCCGCGGCCCTCGCCCTGGTCGGGGCGATCAGTACCCGCGTTCACGGCCATCTGCGGGACATCGCCGTCCTCAAGGCGATCGGGTTCACACCCGCGCAGGTCGTGCGCATGTTCCTTGTCGAGCACCTCGTCTTCGCGCTGTCCGGCGTCACTTTCGGGGCCGTCGTCACCGAGACGCTCGGGGCCAAGCTCCCCGGACAGCTCGGGGAGGCGATGGGGCTGTGGCAGTCGCTGCCCGGCCACGCCTGGGCCCCGCTCGCCATCGCATCCGGGGCGGTGCTCTTCATCGGCGCGGCAACCGGCCTCGCCGCATGGCGCGCCGGCCGCGTACCGCCGGTGCCCATCGCCCGCGCGGCGCTGCCCGCCGGGCGCCGTATGTCCCGAACTGCCCGGCTGGCGCTCGGCCTGCGCATACCTCCCGCCCTGGTGCTCGGCTGGCGCGGAGCCTTCCAGCGGCCGGTACGTTCCTGGGCGGCCGTAGGCCGGCTTGCCGTGCCGCTGCTGCTGATCACGGTCGCGCTCGGGGCCTGGACCACCCTCGACCGCTTCGAACGCCACCCTGAACAGGGTGGGTTCTCGGCCGGCCTCACGGCCCGGGCCGGGGACGAACTCGGCGATGCCGCGGCGCGGAAGCTGCTGACCGCTGAGCCGGATGTGACCGCGGCCTATCCGGGTGTCGAAGTCGAGGCGCTGATCCCCGGCCAGACCGGGACGATCACGCTGCGCGCCCTTGGCACGGCCAAGGATCCGTACCCCTTCCCCATCGCCGAAGGCCGCGCCGCCCGCGGCCCGGACGAGGCGGTCGCCGGCCAAGGCTTGCTCGACCTGCTGAACATCAAGGTCGGCGACTGGGTACGGATGACCGTCGAAGGGCGCCCCCAGGTCCTGCACATCGTGGGGCGCAACATCGAGCCGGAGGACGGCGGCCGGGTGGTCTCCACGACCATCGACACCCTGCGGGAGCGCGACGACACACTGCAGCCCGACTTCTACCGCGTGGCGCTGCGGCCAGGGGCCGACCAGGGGGCGGTGAGCGCAGCGCTGGTGCACTCCTCGGGCGGGCGGCTGGATGTACGGGAGGTGCCGAACCCGGCCGACCGGCTCTCGGCCGTGCGCGGCGTCATCATCGGGCTGGTCGCGGTGCTCGTACTGATAGGCCTGGCCGAACTGTCGACCACGGTGGGCGCCGGGGTACGCGACCGCAGGCGCGACCTGCTCGCCCTCAAGGCCATCGGGCTGAGTCCGCGTCAGGTGACGGCGGTGATCGTGGCCGGGTCAGGGTTCACCGCGCTGACCGCCGCCGTGGCCGGGACCGCCCTTGGCGTCGCCGCTTCGGACTGGCTGATCGACCTGCAGGGGCGCTCCAGTGGGATCGGCTCGGGCATCGCGGCCACGCCGTCGTTGGGCTCGCTGCTGCTACTCGTGGTGGCCGGGGTGGTGCTCGCGGTCGCCGCCTCCACGCTCCCGGCCGCGAAGGCGGCCCGCCGCAGACTCGCGGACACCCTGAGCGACAGCCTCTGAGAATCCTTTAAGCGCGGCCGGTGTGCTCCGGGTGGGTGAGGTTGGCCCCCGTCGCCGGGTCGAAGACGTGGAATCTCGCCGTGCCCACCCACAGTTCGAGCGGCCGGCCTTCGCGGGCGCCGGTGACCGCTGGGAGCCGCGCCACGATCTGATGGGCCCGAGCCCCGGTGTCCCTGCTTCCGGAGTCCGCCGCCAACTCCTCCAGTTCCACGCTCGCGGCCGCTCCGTACTCCTCCGTGAAGTGCACATAGACATCCGAGCCCAGGGACTCCAGCACATCCACGGTGACGGTGAAGGCATGGCCTCCCCGGCTGGTGTCCGCCAGTTGCACATCCTCGAAGTCCTCCGGCCGTAGTCCGACGATGAGTTCGCGCGGGGCGTTCTGCCGTTCCAGGGCCCGTCGCGTCCGGTCGTCGAGAGGCAGGTCGCCCAGCGAGGTGTGCAGGGTGGTCTCTTCCAGCGTGGCGCGGAGAAAGTTCATGGCCGGTGATCCGATGAACCCCGCCACGAAGAGGTTGCGGGGCTCGTCGTAGAGGTGCTGAGGGGTCCCGATCTGCTGGACGATGCCGCTGCGCAGCACCACAACGCGGTCTCCGAGGGTCATCGCCTCGGTCTGGTCGTGCGTGACGTAGACGGTGGTGGTGCCGAGCCGCTTTTGCAGCCGGGAGATCTGCGTGCGCATCTGGACGCGGAGCTTCGCATCGAGGTTGGACAGCGGCTCGTCCATCAGGAACGCCTTGGGATTGCGTACGATCGCCCGTCCCATGGCGACCCGCTGCCGCTGGCCACCGGAGAGGTTGGCGGGCCTGCGGTCCAGATGCTCTGTCAGATCAAGGATCTGCGCTGCCTCTTCGACCTTGGAGCGGATGGTGGCTTTGTCGACTTTCGCCAGTCGCAGTGCGAAGCCCATGTTGTCCCGGACGCTCATATGCGGGTAGAGGGCATAGCTCTGGAACACCATGGCGATGTCACGGTCCTTGGGCGACTTGTCATTGACCACTTGGCCGCCGATACGCAGCGTGCCTTCCGTGATGTCCTCCAGGCCCGCGATCATGTTGAGGGTCGTGGACTTGCCGCATCCGGATGGCCCGACAAGGATCACGAACTCGCCGTCGGCGATATCGAGGTTGACGTCCCTGACGGCGACAGCGCCGTCCGGAAAGCGCTTGGTGATCCCCTCGAGGATGATCTCGGCCACGGCCGTGGCTCCTTTGCTTCTGGTCGATGACCTGCTTCTCGCGCCTGTCCGGTGCTCGCCGGTCAGCCCTTGACCGCCCCGGAGGTCAGTCCGGCGACGATGCGCCGCTGGAACAGCAGGACGAACACGATGATGGGGACGGTGATGACGACAGCGGCCGCGGCGATCGATCCGGTGGGCTGCTGGAATTCGGAGCTTCCGGTGAAGAACGCGATCGCGGCCGGCACGGTGCGGGCGGCGGTGGTGGACGTGAGCGAGATGGCGAACAGAAAGTCGTTCCAGCAGTGGATGAAGACGAGGATGGCGGTGGTGAACACACCAGGGGCGGCCAGCGGAGCGATCACCATGCGGAACGCCTGCGCGGGCGTGGCGCCGTCGACCTTGGCCGCCTTTTCCAGATCCCAGGGGATCTCCCGGAAGAAGGCCGACAGGGTGTAGATCGCCAACGGCAGCGAGAAGGTCATATACGGGATGATCAGCCCCGGCCAGGTGTCGAAGATCCCCAGGATGCGCTCGATATTGAACAGCGGCGAAACCAGCGAGATCGGCGGGAACATGGCGATCAGCAGCGACATGCCGATGAGCAGCCTCTTGCCGGGAAACCGCAGCCTGGCCACCGCATAGGCGGCCATAGTGCCCAGGGCCACCGCGACCACCGTCGAGATCAGGGCGATACCGATCGAGTTGACCAGGGCGCGGGTGAACTCGGAGGTCTGGAAGATCCCCCGGTAGTTCTGGAAGGTCCACTTCGTTGGGACGAAGTTGCCGTCCGCGAGCGTGCTGGGTTCCTTGAATGACAGGGCGATGATCCACCACACCGGGAACAGGGCGTAGGCCACGACCACCAGATTCGTGATGCCCCAGCCCACCGCGTGGCGCTCGCCAACGGCAGCCATCAGCGTTCCACCTCCGAGCCGGGTGCGGCCGCGCCGAACAGCTTGACGTAGGTGAAGGCAATGGCGGCGACGCACATGAAGAGCAGCACCGAGATCGCCGACCCGATGCCCAGGTTGAGGGCGGTGAAGAGGTTGTCGTATCCGAGGATCGACACGGATCCGGTGCCGTTGGAACCGCCCGTCAGCACATAAATGTTGTCGAAGATGCGGAATGCGTCCAGGGTGCGAAAGAGCAGCGCCACGAGAATCGCCGATTTCATCAGCGGCAGCGTGACCAGCAGGAAGCGCTGCCAGGCGGACGCGCCGTCGACCATGGAGGCCCGTAGCGTCTCCTCCGGGACCAGAGCCAGTCCCGCGAGGAGCAGCAGGGCCATGAACGGGGTGGTCTTCCACACCTCGGCAAGGATGATCAGGCCGATGGCCTGCCAGCGGTCGGTCAGCGGCGCGCTGCCGGCGGGCAGCAGGCCGGCCAGGTAGCCGGTGCCGGGCGTCCAGGCGTACTGCCAGGAAAAGGCCGCGACGACCGTGACGATGCCGTACGGGATCAGGATCGCGGTCCGTACCGCGCCGCGACCGAACACGGCTCGGTGCATGACCACGGCCAGTCCCATGCCGAGGACGAACTCGACGGTCACGGAGACGGCTGTGATGAGCACGGTCACCCAGAACGCCTGCCACCAGAAGTCCGAGGAGAGCACCGCTTGGTAGTTGCGCAGGCCGACGGACTGAGCCATGGCGGGGAAGCGCAGGTCGTAGCGCTGAAGAGAGAGATAGACGGCGTACCCGATGGGGTAGGCGGTCACGGCGAGCATGACGACGACTGCCGGAGCACACAGCAGCCAGCCCAGCCGGCGCTCCTGCTGTGCCCCCGCGGACAGTGCTTTCGCCGCCTGCCGTCGCCTCTCCAGCCGGCCGGGCGGTGCGGAACCGGCCGGTACCGTCCGGCGGTTCATCACGGTCTCCCCGGAGCTGCTGCGGGATCGGTGGATGTGCTGGGGTGGTTCATGGGATCAGCCCTTCGGATCTCAGGGCGTCGTCGATCTGGCGTCCGATACGGGCGACAGAACTCACCGGCTTGATCGTGGCTGGGGGCGAGAGGGTGTGCGAGATCGCGATCGAGACGTTCTGGTAGGCGGGGGTCTGCGGACGTACGCTTCCTGATTCCAGTGCCCTCAGCACCGCGGGCGCGTACGGGGAGTCGGAAACGAACGCCCGCTCCGAGTACAGCTCGCGCAGGGTGGGCGGGCGGCCGCCCTTGATGGCGGCGGTCAACTGGTTCTCCCGGTTGCGCAGGCACAGCGCCGCCTCAAAAGCCAGCCGGGGGTGGCGCGAGTAGGCACTGATCGCCAGATCGAGGCCGCCGACGGTCGGCCGCGATGGCCGGTCGGCGTCCACCCTCGGGTAGGGGGCCCAGCGCAAGTGCTTGAACAGCGCGGGGTTGTTCGCCTTCATCGAGGGATGGACGAACGGGTAGTTCAGCTCGAATGCCGCGCTTCCGGACTCCATGGCCAGCCGGTTCTGGTCCTCCATCTGGTTGGACAGCGAGGGGTCCGCCGCCGGCGAGGTCGCCAGATCGTGCATGATCCGGGCAGCCTTGACCGCCGGCGCACCCAGCGCGGGCGCTGAGGCGTTCGGTGTGAGAATCGACCCTCCGGCGCTCTCCACGAGCGTGTTGAACCAGACGGTCAGCCCCTCGTACTGGGCCCCCTGGATCTCCACATAGTGCGGCTTGCCCTTCCGGGCGAGATCGCGGGCCATGTCGAGCATCTGGGCCCAGGTCTTCGGCGGAGTGGGGACCAGGTCCTTGCGGTACCACAGCAGCTGCGTGTTGGTGGTGAACGGGACCGCGTACAGCCTGCCCTTCCATATCGCCGTCCGCAGCGGTTCGCGCAGCGTGCCGGTGGTGGCCTGCCGCCGGTCCGCCCCGGTCCACGGAAGGACCCAGCCGGCTTCGGCGAATTCCGCCGCCCAGGTCACATCGAGACCCAGGATGTCCAACGATGTGTCATGGGCAGCGAGCCTGCGTACGAGTTGCTGCCGCTGGCCGTCCGCCGACCGTGGCAGCTTGTTGTAGCTGATGGTGTAGCGGCCGCCCGAAGCCCGGCCGCACTGGTCGGCTGCCTGCTGGAACGCGCCCGATTCCTCGGCGAAGGCGTACCAGTTGAGGGTGGCGCGGCCGGTCGGCTCGGCGCCGGCGCACGCGGCCAGCGGCGCCGCCAGCAAGGGCAGTGTGGCAACAGTCCGCTGCCATCCGCGGCGCCTGAGCGATCCGCGCCCGCCGCGTGGCCGCTGCCCCACTGCCGCGGTGGCTGTTCCGTACATACGCTCGCAGACCTCACTCCCGAGCCGGCGGCTCCACGGCCACCTGACTACCTGCGCGGCGCTCTGTGACTGCGGAGGACGCTAATACGCGGGCAAAACGATAGCAAGCGTGCATAGGTGACAAATCGTGCACATGTCGCTGGTGGGTGGAGCGCCTGGTCGCGGGCCGCTCAGAGCACGACCGGCAAAGGTGACGGAAGTCTGACGATGAGCCGAAGGCACTGGCCGTCGCCGGTCCGCGGGTGCTCGAATCACCATGTGAACGCCGAAGACAGCAACGTCGACGGAGTCGGCACACCGGTCGGCCGCCGTGTCGTACTCGGAATGCTCGGCCTCGGTGCCGCGGGCGTGGCCGTCGCGCCCCGGGCGCAGCGCGGCCTGGAGTCCGCCCTGAGCCGTGTAGCTGGGAAAGACCCCACCGGCCTGAGCGGACTTCTGCCCACCGGTGGAGGCTTCCGCTACTACTCGGTCGCCCCATCCGTCCCCCCCCGCACCGCGTCCGACTACCGCCTCACCATCGACGGCCTCGTCGACCGCCCCGCCAGTCACCATCTGGCGGATCTGCGCGCGCTTCCTCAGGACCGGCTCGTGCGCGATGTCCAGTGCGTGACCGGCTGGCGAGTGCCGCAGACCTCCTTCACGGGCGTACGGCTCTCCCGGCTGCTCGACGCCGCGGGCGTACGACCGCAGGCCAAGGCCGTCCGCTTCACCTGCTTTGACGGCGCCTACAGCGAGAGCCTGACGCTGGAACAGGCCCGTCGCGACGACGTGATGGTGGCGCTGCGCATGCAGGACAAGCCGCTGACCCACTCCCACGGCGGCCCGGTGCGCCTGTACGTCGCGCCCATGTACTTCTACAAGTCGGCGAAATGGCTGTCCGGCATCACCGTCACCGACCAGGTCCAGCCCGGTTACTGGGAGCAGCGCGGCTATGACGTCGACGCCTGGGTCGGCCGCTCGAACGGACGCGACGATGCACCAACCGTCTGACCACACCACCGCGCCGCCGAGCCGCCCGTCCGGCACCGCCGCCGCCCCGCCGCGCGTACGTCGATTCACACGCGCCGTACGCTGGATCCACCGAACCACCGCCGCGCTGATGGCGGCTTGCGTACTGACGGCCGCCTGCCTCTACCTACCCGCCCTGGCCGAGGTCGTCGGCCGCAGGTTCCTCGTCGTCACCATCCACAAGTGGTCGGGACTGCTGCTGCCCGCGCCCCTCCTCCTGGGCCTCGCCTCCCGCGCTGTCCGCGCGGACGTGCGCCGCCTGGGTCGCTTCGGTGAGCACGACTGGCGCTGGCTGCGCTCCGCATTGCGCCGCGACCGGCGTCTTGAGGCGCGTCCGGCGGGGAAGTTCAACGCGGGGCAGAAGCTGTATGCCGCTCATCTCACGGGCGCGGTACTGGTCATGCTGGGCACCGGGCTGCTGATGTGGTTCACCGGTCTGGCCCCGCTGGTGTGGCGCACGGGCGCCACCTTCGTACACGACTGGCTGGCCCTCGCCCTCACGGTGCTGATCGCCGGGCACGTCCGGATGGCCGTCGCGGATCCTCAGGCCCGGCGCGGGATGCGTACGGGCAGTGTCGACCCGGCCTGGGCGCGCCGTATGCATCCGCTGTGGCGGTACGACGACAAGGGCGGGCGCCCCGAGGACACCTGAGCAGGCCGGAGAACCGTGCGCCGCACCGCGGCCGGTCCAGGGAGCCGCCAACGAGCGGCCCGAGGGCTCCAGCGGTAGCCGCGCCCACGTGGCCGTGCAGCACGCCGCGCCGTGGGAACGCTCCGGTGTCCGGATCCCTGGACGGCACGCTGCCCTGCGGCGACGCGGCCTCTTGGAGCGGCGCGCCGGTCGGTGGCTCGGCCACGGTTCCTCCCGGTGCGGTGGTTTTCGGGCGCCGCTTTCAGTCGCTCGACTTCCCGGCTCCTGCGCGCCGGGGAGCCATGTGCCCCTCACAGGACTGGCTGCCGACCGATTTCGAACCGTCCGGACACACCACGTTCTCCCAGCTCGTCTCCGACAAGTCAGCCTCGTCCAGCCGCGCTCCGCGCAGATCGGAGCCGGACAGCGTGGCACCGGCCAGCTTGGCGCCGCGAGCGTCCGCGTCGCCGAAGTCGACCTGGGTGAGGGAGGCGGAGCGCAGATCCGCGCCCTGGAGCTGTGCTCCCTCGAAGCTGACGTTCGTGAGCACGCCCTTGTCGAGCATGACCCCGCTGAGATCCGCACCGCGCATGTCGACCTGCGAGAGCGAAGCGGAGGTGAGCACGGCGTGGCGAAGGTCGGCGCCGCGCAGGTCGACACTCTCCAGGGACATGCCGCGCATGCGTGTGCCGTAAAGGTTGCCGCGGCTCAGGTTCGCTTCGGAGACCAGGCCACTGAGCGTCGAGCCCTCGAGATTGACGCAACGAAGTTTCTTCTGCCACAGCTCGGACCCCGGGACCGCGCGGCCGGAGAGGTTCTTTCCCGCCCCGTCGGGACAGCTTCGGCCGTGCTTGTCCTGTCCGCAGGCTGCGAGGAAGGCCGCGGACACCGCGATCGCGAGGACGCAGAGGAGCAGACGAGGCAGACGCATGTTCATGAGCCATCCCTGGTTCGACCCGATCAATAATCCGGCGGGACGGCGTATTCGCCCGTATTCCTCGCGGTGTGTTTCCAGACCTGGAGAAAATGAGGCGCCAAGCCGGACGTATTCGGCCTGATTGACCGCCTCATGGGCGCTTGCGAGACTGAAACTGTCGGTATCCGGCACCGGGCGGACGGCGCCAGGAGGCGAGCCCGCCTGTCGCCCCAACAGGTTATGGATCGTGCGATGCAGTCTGACCAACAGCCCTCGCTGTACGACCGCCTTGGTGGCGTCTACAACATCGCCGTTGTGGTCGACGACCTCATCGACCGGATCATGACGGATGACCGCCTGAACAAGAACCCGGCCGTGGCCGAGGCGCACCACCGTGTTTCCCCGCAAGGCTTCAAATTCCTGGTCACGGAGATGGTGTGCTGGGCCGCCGGCGGGCCGCAGGAGTACTCGGGGCGGTCGATGGGCGACTCCCACCGGCAGCTGCACATCACCGACGACGAGTGGGCCGCCTTCATGGACGACCTGCACCAATCGCTGGCCAGGTTCCATGTGCCGGCCCCGGAGGAGCGAGACCTCGTCGCCATCGTCGAAAGCACGAGGGACGCCATCGTCATCGCCCCGCCGCCCGCTGGCTGACCAGGAGTCATGGAGCAGGTGCTGTCATCACGGTCGCATAGGTGATCAACGCCGGATGACGGCGAACGCGACATCGTCGCCGGCGCCGCCGGTCACGGCGCTCGCAGGACCGTGGCGGGCCCGTCGGCGGCTCGGATCGCGCCACTGAGAGCTGCTGTGCTCTGTCATGACACCGGCGGCTTCCAGACCCTGCCCGGCCACACCGCCCTACCGGGCGTCTCGGTCCGCCACCGGCTTCCGGCCATGCGGGGTCTGAAGCGGACAGCGGCCACGCCCCGGAATCGGGCCGGCCGGATGCGCAGAACCTCCCCGGAGGCGGTCGCCTTCCTTACGCTGGAAGTGGCCTGTTTCCTCGGCACGCGGCGGGGCGGGCGGGCTGCCTCTCGGGCGGATTCGGCGGGCGAAGACGGGTCGGAGGCGAGGAAACAATGCAACATCGGGCGAAAGGGGCGCCGGGGCGGGGGTCCCGAGGCTGCGGGCGGACCTGGTGTTCGGGGCACACGATGTCGACTCTCGGCATACAGGGGCGCTGCGGACTGTGACGGAGCGAGTGTTGGTGTTCGCCGGGGTGGCGCTGGCCGCTGTCTATGTGCTGGGGGAGGATGGCCACGAGCTGTGCCTGGCCGAGACGGTCGGGGACGCCGCCGCCGATTACGGGCTTTCCCAGTGCTACCCCCTCTCCGGCAGCTCTCCTGTCGCCGACGCCTTCCGTACCGGCCGGCCGCTGTGGCTGAACACCTCGCAGCTCGCCACCTACCGCGAGAGCGGCCTGGGAACGCCGTCCGGCGAGGTATCGCTCGGCGTGCTGCCGCTGGGAGCGGACGGCAGACGGCTGGGGTGCCTGGTGGTCGTGGACAACGCCAGGGACGGTTTCGACGCCCAGCGGCGCAATTTCCTGGAGCTGTACGCCGACCAGGTCGCCGCACGGCTGGAGGCAAGTGGTGAACTGAGTGGAGCCGCCAGGACCGAGCCGCACTCGATCCTGGGTCCCGCCCTGGACCGGGTCCGTATCGGCTCATTCGCCCTGGAGCCGCGTACCGGGCGGATCGACGCGGACGCCCAGCTGCTGGAACTGGTCGACATCGCCCCCGAGGACTTCGACGGACGCGTCGAGACCCTGCTCGAACACACCGTCCCGGACGATCTGCCCGCGCTCATGTCCATCCTCGAGCCGGGCCATATGACCTCCGGCGGCCGGGACCTGGAGTTCCGCATCCGCCGGTCCACCGGCGAGCTGCGCTGGCTGCGTATGCGCTGCCGAGTGCTGGTCGACTCTTCCGGCGAGCCGGAGCGGGTGCTGGGCGTGGTCGACGACGCCTCGCGGCTCCGGCCCAGCGCCGACGACGTCTCCCGGGTGCAGCGGCTGTCCGCCGCCCTGGCGGGCGCGATGACCATCCGGGACGTCGGCCGCGCTGTGGTCGCCCACCTGGGGCGCCCGCTGGGCGCCGACCGGGTGGCACTCGCCGAGCTCGAGGGCGACCGGCTGGTGGTGACCACCCTCGACCCGCCGGACCCCTCTGCCTGGCCGGAGACCTGGCAGTCCGAATGGCGTTCGGAGTGGCCCGATGCGCCCACCCGCGCCCTGCCCACGCTGGAGGCCGCGCTGCGCGAGGGCCATGCGACTCTGTGGCCCGCGGGCGCCGATCTCGAACCCGGTCTCGCGGGCATCGGCCCCGGCGGTCTGGCGGTTCTGCCGCTCCCGGCCGAGGGGCGCATGGTCGGGGTGTGCCTGGTCGGCTGGGAGAAGCCGCACGAGTTCGGCCCCGAGGAGCGGTCCCTGCTGACCGCGACCGCGGGTCTGGTGGGGCAGGCCATGGTGCGCGCCCGTGCCTTCGACGCCGAGCACGAGCTGGCCACGATGCTCCAGCGCAGCCTGCTGCCCCGCCATCTTCCGGAGCTGCCCGGAGGGGTGGCCGTCGCTCGCTATCTGCCGGCGACCGTGGGTCTCGAAGTGGGCGGTGACTGGTACGACGTCATACCGCTGTCCGAGGGCCACGTGGCGCTGGTCATCGGGGACGTACAGGGCCACAGCGCCGCGGCTGCCACGATCATGGGCCAGATGCGTACGGCGATCAGGGCGTACGCCGTGGAGGGCCACCCGCCCGACGTGGTCATCGCCCACGCCAACCGGCTCCTCGTCGGGATGGAGACCGACCTGTTCGCCACCTGCTGCTATGTCGGCCTGGACATGGAGGAGGGCAACGCCTGGTTCGTCCGGGCAGGACATCTGCCGCCGTTGCTGCGAAACCCGGACGGCACCACCGAGGAGGTGATGGTCGAGGGCGGGCCCCCGCTCGGTGTGCTCGCGGAGGCGGAATTCCCCATGACCGCGGTCGGACTGACCCCCGGCACGGCCCTCGCCCTGCTGACGGACGGGCTGGTCGAGTCCAAGAGCCTCACCCTTGAAGAGGGCATGAGCCGGGTACGCGGCGCGCTCTCCGCCGCCGACCCGTCCGACCTCGGGCGGGTGGCCGACGAACTGCTCGGCGGCGCCGCCAGGCGCGACGACGACGTGGCGCTGCTCCTCCTGCGGTACGACGGGATGAAGGTCCGGCCGATCAGGGTCGGGTGGGCGGTGTGGCGGCTGCCCGACGCCGTGATGCACGCACGTCGCTTCGTCGCCCGTACCATGCGCTCCTGGAACGTGGCCGAGGAGATCGACGTGATCCTGCTCGTCGTCTCCGAGCTGGTCACCAACGCCCTGGTGCACACCCAGGGGCCGGTCCGCCTCGACCTCACACTCGCGGGCAACCGCCTGCGGGTCGCGGTGAGCGACTCCTCGCCGCGTACGCCCGTCAAACCGTCGAGCGTGGACTGGGAGTCCACCGGCGGCCGGGGCCTGCTGCTCGTCGAGGCGATGTCGGCGTCCTGGGGCTCGGTGCCGCTCAGCGGTGGCAAGCAGGTGTGGAGCGAGGTCCCGGTATCCCAGAGCGAGCCTGTAGCGGGGGACGCCGAGCCTGGAGCGGGCTAGTTGTTCTGCGTCAGCCAGGGTTTGCCCCGCTCGCCGTCCTGGCACGGCCATCTGCTGCGTTGCCCGATCGACCGAGCAGGCCCACTACGAGGCTGATCCGGCGCCTTGCAGCTGACCGCACCAGGTCACCTCGCTACCGGGCAAACCCTGGCTGACGGCACTAGACCAGCGGCGCCGGAAGCCTCTCCTTGCGGCCGTTGCCAATGAGGTGGAAGGTGGAAAAAGGCCTGTTCGGGAGTTTGCCGTACATACTTCGCGCAGCGCCTCGCCACAGTGGGTCGCCGGCCGCCGCACCTCGCTGCCGGTGAAGGGAAGCACCAATGGCAACCGTGGCCTGCAACAGCAGCACCCGGATCTGTCCGGGCTTCGAACGGCGGGCGGGGGACGGGTGGGGGAGGTCCCTCGCGTGACCACCTGTCTGCGTCGTACCGCCGTGGCCGTGGCCACGCTGTCCATGGCCGTCAGTTTCGGCGCCTGCGGAAAGGCCGGTGAGTCCGGTGCCCCGGGCGGGGCGGAGACCGGCAAGCGCTTCAAGATAGGCCTGCTGCTCCCGGACAACCAGACCGCTCGCTGGGAGCACTTCGACAAGCCGCTGATCGAGGCGGGTCTCAAGAAGCGGTGCGGCAACTGCACGGTGGAGTACGCCAACGCTCGACAGGACGTGGCCACCCAGCAGCAGCAGGTGGACTCCATGATCACCAAAGGGGTCGATGTCCTGATGCTCAACCCGGTCGATGCCAAGTCACTGCGTACGTCGGTGACGAAGGCGGATCGAGCCCATATACCGGTCGTCTCCTACGACCGCCTCACGGAGGGCCCGATCTCGGGTTACGTCTCTTTCGACAACGATCAGGTCGGCAGATTGCAGGGCCAGGCACTGCTCCAGGCCCTGGGCGGTACGGCGCAGGGCCGTCAGATCGTCATGATCAACGGCCCTCCGACTGACCCCAACGCGACTCAGTACAAGAACGGCGCGTTGTCCGTCCTCCGCGGCAAGGTGCGGATCGGCAAATCGTACGAAGCGGACGGGTGGAAGCCGGAGAACGCCAACACCGATATGTCGGGCGCCATCGCCGCCCTGGGTCCCGAGAACATCCACGGCGTCTACGCCGCCAATGATGCCCTCGCTTCCGGCGCCGTCGCGGCCCTCCAGGCCGCCAACGTCGAGCCGCTGCCCCCCATCACCGGTCAGGACGCCGAACTCTCGGCCATCCAGCGCATCGTCACGGGCGAGCAGTACATGACGGTCTACAAGCCGTTCAAGCCCGAGGCCGACGCCGCGGCCGCCATGGCCGTCGCCCTGGGCCGCGGTCAGAGCCTCGACCGCATCGCCACGGAGAGGGTCAGCAACAAGACCGCCAAGGGTGTCCCGGCCGTCCTGCTCACCCCCATCGCCGTGACCGTTCACAACGTCAAGGACACCGTCGTCAAGGACGGCATGTACACCATCGACCAGATCTGCACGACGAAGTACAAGCCCGCCTGCGACAAGGCGGGACTCACCCCGTAAGGGCCGGACCGCCGGTCCGACGGGGAGGTACAAGGAGATGGTTCACGTGTCAGCACCACCCCTGCTGGCGTTGCGCGGAGTCTCCAAGCGGTTCGGCGCCGTCCAGGCGCTCACGGACGTGGAGCTGGAGATCTACGCCGGTGAGGTCGTCGCTCTGGTGGGAGACAACGGCGCCGGCAAATCCACGCTGGTCAAGGTGATCGCAGGTGTCAGCCCCGCCGACGAGGGCGTCATCCTGTGGAAGCAGCGGATCGTCCAGATCAAGCGCCCCCACGACGCCCAGGCGCTGGGCATCGCGACCGTTTACCAGGACCTCGCCCTGTGCGACAACCTCGACGTCGTGGGAAACCTCTTCCTCGGCCGGGAGATCCGCAGGGTCGGCGTCCTGGATGAGGTGGAGATGGAACGCCGCACCCGCGAGCTGCTGGCCAAACTGGCCATCCGGATCCCCAGCGTGCGCGTCCCTGTCGCCTCGCTTTCCGGCGGCCAGCGGCAAACCGTCGCGATCTCCCGCTCCCTCCTCGGCGACCCCGAGGTCGTCCTGCTCGACGAGCCCACCGCCTCCCTGGGTGTCGAGCAGACCATGCAGGTCCTCGACCTTGTGGAGCAGCTGCGGGACCGCGGGCGCGGGGTGCTCCTCATCAGCCACAACCTGGGCGACATCAAGGCCGTCGCAGACCGGATCGCGGTGCTGCGCCTCGGCCGCAACAACGGATTCTTCGATGTGAGGACCACCTCTCAGGAACAGATCATCGCTTCCATCACCGGTGCCACGGACAACGCCGTGACCCGCCGCAAGGCGGGGGAGGCCTGGCTGTGAGCGGGAGGGAGGCAGAGCCGTGAGCTGGAGAGGAGCTCTGAAGAACGTCCGTCGCGGCAACCCGTACGGCGGCGCCGCCGGTACCGCACCCATGCGCGTCGACCAGCGCCTGCTGGTTCGCAAGCATGGCTTCAGGGGCTACCTCGAGGAATTCCGGCGCAGGCTGAGCAGCGGTGAGCTCGGTTCGATCCCCGTCGTCCTCGGCCTGGTGATGATCTGGGCCATCTTCCAGAGCCTCAACAGCAACTTCCTCTCGCCGCGCAACCTGTCGAACCTCAGCGTCGACATCGTCGGCACGGGTCTGATCGCGGTCGGCATCGTCTTCGTGCTGCTGCTCGGCGAGATCGACCTGTCGGTCGGCTCCGTCAGCGGTCTCGCCGCGGCGATGTTCGCGGTGCTGAACGTGAACCAGGGCATGTCGGAATGGCTCGCGGTCATCGTCGCGGTGCTGTGCGGCGCTGTCATCGGAGCCCTGCACGGCTTCTTCTTCGCCAAGATCGGCGTGCCCGCGTTCGTCGTGACCCTGGCGGGACTGCTGGCCTGGAACGGCCTGATGCTCTACGTCCTGGGCACCAGCGGCACCGTCAATCTCGATGACGAGGGCCTGGTCGCCAAGCTGACCAGCTACTACTTCAACGACATCGCCGCCGCGTACGGCGTCGCGGCGATCAGCGCAGCCGCGTTCTTCCTCATCTCCTGCAGCGATGCGCGCCGCAGGAGAGCCGCCGGGGTGCCGCACCGGCCACTCGGCGAGATCGGGGTACGCACGGGGTTGCTGGCGGCTGTCGCGTTCGCCGTGGCCTATGTGCTCAACCAGTTCCAGGGGCTGCCGCTCGCCCTCCTGATCTTCCTGATGTTCGTCGCCGGCTATGACTATGTGCTGCGCCGTACGGCCTACGGACGGCGAGTCTTCGCCGTCGGCGGGGGTGTCGAGGCGGCCCGCCGCGCCGGCGTCAGTGTGGTGTGGATCCGGATATCGGTGTTCATGCTGTCCGGGACGATGGCCGCGATCGGCGGCCTGTTCCTGGCCTCACGGATCACCTCGGCAAGCCAGACTTCGGGCGGCGGCAATCTGCTGATGAACGCCATCGCCGCGGCCGTCATCGGCGGCACCAGCCTCTTCGGCGGGCACGGCACCACCTGGTCCGCGCTGCTGGGCATGCTGGTCATCCAGTCGATCGCCTCGGGCATGGCCCTGCTGGGCATCCAGGTGGCCGTCCAGTTCATGATCACCGGTGGTGTGCTGCTCGCCGCCGTGGTCATCGACTCGCTGACGCGCCGCTCGCAGAAGGCGCATGGCCTGGCTTGACCGGCGCCGGACTGCCTGATCGGCCGCTGACGGTGCCGTCCAGGCAGACCCAGGCGCCGTTGGGGTGTATCTGACCTACCTGACGGCACCAACGTCCGGCGGCTGAACGCCCCGCTACGACGTACCCGCCCGGCCCGCTCATGGCTCCACGACGATCTTGCGGCCCTGCCCCGACCGGAACTGGTCGAGGGCCTGCGGATACTGCTCCAGCGGCAGCCGGTCGCTGATGAAGACGGCCGGGTCCAGGACGCCTGTCGCGAACAACTCGGCGGCGCGCTCGTAGCTGTGCAGCACCGCCATCGAGCCGGTGATGGTGATCTCCTGGTTGTAGATCCGGTACGGCTCGATGACGGCCCTGGTCGCGTAATCCGCGACGCCGAACTGCAGGAACGTGCCGGCCTTGGCCACTCGCCCGATCCCGTCCTGGATGGCGGCCGCGTTGCCGGTGGCGTCGATGACGACCTCCCAGCCGGACGGCCGGTCCAGCTCGTCGGCCGAGGCCGCGGCCTGCGAGCAGCCGAGCCGCTGCGCCGTCGCCAGCCGCTTCGGGTTGATGTCCACCACATCGATCCGGGTGGCCCCGGTGCGCTTGGCCAGCTCCAGCATCATCAGGCCCATGGTGCCCGAGCCGTAGATGAGCACGTCGGCGCCGATCCTGCTGGCGAGCACGTCGTAGCCGCGCACCGCGCACGAGAGCGGCTCGATCAGCGCGGCGTCCCGTACGTCGACGTGCTCCGGCAGCCGTACGCAGTTGGCGACGGGGGCGACGACGTACTCGGCCGCGCCGCCGGGGACGGTGACGCCGATGGCGGCCCACCGGTCGCAGAGGTTTCCCCGCCCGATGCGGCAGTAGCGGCACTCGTGGCAGGGGAGGGAGGGGTCGACGGCGACCTTGTCGCCCACGGTCAGTTCGGTGACCCGGCTGCCGGCGCCCACGACCTCGCCGGCGAATTCGTGGCCCGGGGTGATCGGCAGGGTGGGTGCGAACTCGCCCTGAAGGATGTGTAGATCGGTGCCGCACAGGCCGCAGGCCGCGACATCGACGACGACCTCGCGCGGCCCCGGAGCCGGGTCGGGCACCGAGGTGAGCGTGACCTTGCCGGCGGCTTCCACGATCGCGGCCCTCATTTGACTGCTCCTAGGGACAGGCCCTGGACGAGTTTGTCCTGGGCGGCGAAACCGGCTGCGACCACCGGCAGGGAGATGACGGTCGAGGCGGCGCACACCTGTGCCAGGAACAGCCCCTGGCTGGTGATGAACCCGGTGAGAAACACCGGCGCGGTCTGCGCGGTGACCCCCGTCAGCACGCGGGCGAAGAGCATCTCGTTCCAGCTGAAGATGAAGCAGATCAGCGCGGTGGCCGCGATGCCCGGACCGGCGACGGGGGCGACGACCCGGCGGAGGATGGTCGGCAACCGGGCACCGTCGATCTGAGCTGCCTCGATGACGGCCACCGGCACATCGGACAGAAAGGACTGCATCATCCACACCGCGATCGGCAGGTTCATCGACGTGTAGAGGATGACGAGCAGCCAGATGTTGTCGAGGAAACCGGTGTTCTTGGCGAACAGATACACCGGCAGCAGCCCGGCGACCACCGGCAGCATTTTGGTGGACAGGAAGAAGAACAGCACATCGGTCCACTTGCGGACCCGCCGGATGGACAGCGCGTACGCCGCGGGCAGCGCCAGTACCAGCACCAGCACGGTCGAAACGACGCTCGCTGTGGTCGAGTTGATAAGCGCGGGCCACGGACTCGCGCCGCCGGCCGCCCCGAAGAAGCTGCTGTAGGCGTCCAGGGTCAGGGCGGCGGCCACGGACGGCGGGTTGGTCGCGGCGTCGGTCTCGGAGTGCAGCGACGTGAGCACCATCCAGGCCACGGGCAGGAAGAAGACGATGCCGGTGAGCCAGGCCAGCAGGCCCAGCGCGGTGCCGCGGCGCCGGGCCCGGCGAGCGGGCGGGGAGAGCACGGTGGTGGTCATGCCCGGGACGCCTCCTCGCGGAAGAGGGAGGACACCACGCGCAGCGCGAGCGTCGCGATCACGATTGAGCCGATCACGACGAGCACGCCGGCGGCGGAGGCCTGCCCGTACTCGTGGGCCTGATAGAAGGTCTGGTAGATCGTGTACGGGAGGTTGGCGGTGCCCAGGCCCCCGGAGGTGATCGTGAACACCGCGTCGAAGTTCTGGACGATATGGATCGAGCCGAGCAGCACGCCCAGTTCCAGATAGCGGCGCAGGTGCGGCAGCGTCAGGTAGCGGAAGATCTGCCAGTTGGTCGCGCCGTCCAGGCGGGCCGCCTCCACCATGTCGAGGGGGCGGCTCTGCAGGCCGGCCAGCAGGATCAGCATCATGAAGGGCGTCCACTGCCACACCAGCGCGGTCTCCACCGCGGCCAGCGGCATGGCCGAGATCCAGTCGGGCTGTAGTGGGCTCCCGGCCCCGAAAAGCCTGCCCAGCCAGGTCGCGGCACCGTTGAGAAGGCCGTACTCCGGATTGAACAGGACGTGCTTCCACAGCAGTGCGGACGCAACCGGGACCAGCAGGAACGGTGCGATGAGCAGGGTGCGTACGATGCCCCGGCCGAAGAACGTACGGTCCAGCAGGAGGGCCAGCAACAGCCCGAGGACGAGGCTGGCGAGGACCGATACCGCGGTCAGGACGGCCGTGGTGAGGACGGACTGGCGCAGGTCCGGATCGGTGGCCACGGCGGTGTAGTTGGCCAGGCCCGCGAAGCGGCGGCTGTCGGGATAGAGGGCGTTCCAGTCGAAGAGGGAGATCACCAAGGTCGCCACGAAGGGAAGTTGGGTGACGGCGACCAGGAACACCAGGGCGGGCAGGAGCGGGGCACGGGTGGCCCAGACCCGAGGACCCTTGATGCGGGAAGCCGGTGCGGTGCTGGCGGGTGACGACTCGGTGCGTGTCGCGGGGATGGTCAGCGGGGTGCTCATCGGCGCTGGTACTCCTTGCCCACCTGCTCTGCCGGAGACTGCGCCTTCTTCAGGGCCTGCGCGACGGACTGGCGCCCGGCGACGGCTGCGCTGATCTCCTGCGAGACCTTGGTGCCGAGATCGGAGAACTCCGGAATGTCGACGAACTGGATGCCGATCGTCGGCCGCGGCTGGACACCGGGGTCGCGTGGGTCGGTACCGGCGATCGACGCGCGGGTGACCTCGGCGAACGCGTGGGCCGCCGTGCGGTACTCGGGACGGGCATAGGTGGAGGCGCGCTTTCCCGCGGGTACGTTGGCCCAGCCGAGCTCCTTCCCGACCAGCGACTCGTACTCCTTGCTCGAGGCCCAGGAGATGAACTTCCACGCGTCGTCAGGATGCTGGGACGCCTTCTGCAGCCCCCAGGCCCAGGTGTACAGCCAGCCGGAGCTCTTGGTCTTCACCACCGGGGCCTGTACATAGCCGATCTTGCCCTTCACCGGGGAGTTCGGCGCCTCCAGCGAGCCGGCCGCGGCCGTGGCGTCGTACCACATGGCGGTCTTGCCCTGAGTGAGGTTGTTGAGGCACTCGGCGTACCCGGACTGGGCGGCGCCGGACTCACCGTGCTTGCGCACCAGGTCGACATAGAACTTCGTCGCCTTGGTGAACTCGGGGGAGGTGAGCTGCGCCTGCCAGTCCTTGCTGAACCACGTGCCGCCGAAGGTGTTGACGACCGTGGTGAGCGGGGCGATCACCTCGCCCCAGCCGGGCTGGCCGCGCAGGCAGATGCCCTTCATGCCGGGCTTCGCCCCGTCGGCCTTCGCGGCGAGGTCGGCCACCTGCTGCCAGGTCGGCCTTTCCGGCATCTTCAGGCCCTTTGCGGCGAACACGTCCTTGCGGTACATGAGGAAGGACGACTCGCCGTAGAAGGGCTCCCCGTACAGCTTGCCGTCGTCGGCGGTCAGGGACTCCCTCATGGGCGCGAGGATGTCGGCCTGGTCGAAGGCCTTGTCCTTGGTGGCGTAGTCATCAAGGGGCAGCAGCCAGCGGTTCTTGGCGTAGAAGGGCACCTCGAAGTTGCTGATCGTGGCCACGTCGTACTGGCCCGCCTGGTTGGAGAAATCCTGGTTGATCTTGTCCCGGACGTCGTTCTCCGGCAGCACGGTGAAGTTGACCTTGATGCCTGTCTCCCGGGTGAAGTGGGCCGCGGTCAGCTTCTGCAGTGCGGTCATCTGCGGGTTGTTGACCATCAGGACGTTGATGGCGTGGTCGCCCTCGGCGGTCGTCGCACCGCCGGCACCGGCGCACGCGGTGAGGAGTGCCCCGGCGGCCGCGGTCATGGCGAGGATGCGCGGACGGCGTCGTATCTGCAGTGGCATGGAAGGCTCCCAATCGGCTCGGTGGGGAGTGGGTTCTCGGGCGGGGCGGACCGGTCAGGGCATGGGGAACCAGGCCGCCGTGGTCGGTGGAAGGAAAGAGAGACAGAGATGGTGAAATCGTCAGCATTCGGCCGGTTTTACACCCGGATGATCTGCGGTCCCAGCAACGAGTAGCGATGCGCCTCGCTCACGGGCAGTCCCGTGTCGGTGACGATCGCTTCGAAGTCGGGTACATCGGCGAACCGGCAGAAGCTCACCGCTCCGAATTTGGTGTGCACTCCGGCGAACACCCTCCGCCGGGACACCCGCAGCACCTGCGCCTTGACCTCGCTGACCGCGGGGTCGGGGGTGGTCAGCCCATGCTCGCGGGAGATGCCGTTGGCGCCGATGAATGCCAGGTCGATCACGAAGCCGGAGAGCATATGGGTCGCCCAGTGGTCCACGGTGGCCATCGTTCCGCCGCGCACCCGGCCGCCGAGCAGCAGTACGGTCGTACGCTCCCGGGCGGCCAGTACGCCGGCCGTCGCCAGCGAGGCGGTAACCACCGTCAGCGGCCGGTCCCGGGGCAGTGCCTCAGCGATCAGCTGGGGTGTGAACCCCTCGTCGATGAAGAGCGTCTCGGCGTCCCCGACCAGATCGGCGGCCGCTTCGGCGATCCGTGACTTCTCCGGTACGTGCATGGTGGTACGGAAGGCGAGCGTGGTCTCGAAGCCGGCGCTCTCCACCGGGTGGGCCCCGCCGTGGGTGCGCCGCACCAGGCCGTGCTCCTCCAGGACGCGCAGGTCGCGGCGCACAGTCTCCTTGGACACCCCGAATTCCGCGGAGAGTTTGGCGACGTCGACGGAGCCTGTCTGCCGCGCCAGCTCGAGAATGGCCCGGCGTCGCTCCTCCGCGTCCATGGGGCACCTCGTCTTCCAAGATCCATGACCGAAACCACGCCCGTTCGGGCGTCGTGTGAGATTTCTACAAGCGCCGAGGTGCTGTGACCAGGCTCAGCGCTGCATGGATCGCGACCGGATGTGCCCGTTTGCGAAATCCCGAATCCGCTGTCTGCCAGGGCATCGCGCGGATGGACCGGCCGTGCCGTATGCCCGGACAGGGTGTTCCGGGTGCCCGTATCGTGCCCGATCAGCGGGCCGAGGGCTCGGTGCGCCATGTGGCGGGCAGGTCAGCTGGAATTCACGGTGAGGTGATTGGTGCGGAAGGTGAGGCCGCCGGGGGAAGAGGCGATCTCATAACCGAACTGCACTCTGCCGAGGACGACATCGCCCATCCAGCGCTTCGTTTTTGTCACCCAGTCCAGGACCGGCTTGACGTTCACCGTTCCGGCCACGCTGTTGGACGTCCGCACGAAGGTGATGACGTTGTGGCTGTCGCCCAACGGGTCGTCGACCTTTCCCTTGTACACGGCCCAGCGGTGCCCGCCGAGCCATACAGTGCTCTGGTACCAGCCGACCGGGTGGAGCGAAAGGGTCCTGTTGACCCACAGCATGATCTCGTAGTCGTTCTTGCTGTCCCAGAGGTCGATGGAGGTGTTGTGTACCCCGGCGCGCGGAACGGTGACGTTGTAGCTGGTCGTCAGGGTGCGGATGGCGCTGGTCCGCTTGCCCACGTATGTGGTGGCGTTGGGGTAGGACTTGACGTTCCACGTGTCGGGGTGATTGGCCCGTACCCACCAGGCCGAGGCGGAGGTGGCCCAGATGGTCTGTGGCCCGGCGCCGGTGCCCCAGATGTTGTTCTGCATGATGTAGCGGCCCGTGGCCCAGCTGCCCCACCGGTAGCTGGTGAACCAGGTGGCCGCGGCGGCGGGTTGCGCAGTGAGCCCGAGCAGGGCACCCAGCGCGGTCAGCATGCCGAGCAGGGACGACGTACACGGCTTTATTCTCATGGACGTCTCCTTCTCGGCTGTGAGTCCCACGGAGGGACGGAAGGCCGCGACCGGAGCCCGCACAGGCACTGCTCACATCCACTGAAAGCCATTCGCCGCGGGGCGGCAACACGAGCGGGCAGTGCAGGCCTGATATGCGCACAGGCCTCTTGTCGCCCTGCGGAACCTCGCGAACACTACGAGTCATGCCGATGGTTGCGCTTGTAGGAACGCTGGACACCAAGGGCATGGAGTACGGCTGGCTTCGCGACCGCCTTCTGCGGTGCGGCGTCGAGGTCGTGCTCATCGATGCCGGAATCGTCGGGGAGCCTCGGGTGCGGCCCGACATACCACGCACCGAGGTGGCCCGCGCGGCGGGCGCGGAGCTGAGCCGGCTCCGCGCGGACGGCGACCGTGGCGCGGCCGTGACCGCCATGGCCCGTGGCGCGGCGGAGATCGCTCTGCGTCTGCACGCTGAGGACCGTCTGCACGGTGTACTGGCCATCGGGGGCAGCGGCGGCACCTCGATAGCGACCCGGGCGATGCGGGCCCTGCCGCTGGGCGTACCCAAACTCATGGTGTCCTCGATGACGTCCGGCGATGTATCGCCTTACGTCGGGTCCACCGACATCGCGATGATGTACAGCATCGTCGACATCGCGGGGGTCAACCGGGTGTCGGCGCCGATCCTCGCCAACGCCGCGTACGCGATCGCCGGGATGGCCAAGGGCTTTGCGGCGGCCGCACGAGCGGAGCGATCGGTGAATCTGGGAGCGGGGGAGAAGCCCCTGGTGGCGGCGACCATGGCGGGCGTGACGACCCCTGGCGTCGATGCGGCCCGGGAACGGCTGGCCGAACTCGGCTACGAGGTCCTCGTCTTTCATTCCGTCGGCTCCGGCGGGCGCTCGATGGAGGCGCTGACCGAGCAGGGCGTCTTCGCCGGAACGCTGGATCTGACGCTCAGTGAGATCGCCGACGACCTGCTGGGCGGCAGCCTGTCCGCCGGCCCCGACCGGCTCACGGCCGCAGGCCGGAAGGGGATTCCGCAGGTGGTGAGCCTGGGCGCGCTGGACATGGTCAAATTCGGGCCGGTCGACTCGCTCCCGGAGCGCTTCCGCGACCGCCAGGTGCACATACACAACCCCTCCGTCACGGTCATCCGCACAACGGTGCCGGGGTGCGCCGAACTTGGCCGCCGCGTCGCCGCGAAACTGCGGGCGGCGACGGGGCCGACAGCTGTCTGCCTCCCCCTGCGCGGGCTCTCCACCCTCGGCGCCCCCGGCGGCCTGTATCACGACCCCAAGGGCGACGGTGCCCTGTTCACCGCACTGCGCGAAGGCCTGCGCGGCAGTACGGTCGAACTCGTCGAACTCGACACGCACATCAACGATCCGGCCTTCGGCCGGGCCGCAGCCGAACGCCTGCACGCGATGATCGACGCGCGGTACTAGCC
>NZ_JBUEGC010000044.1:0-60420 GCF_054963655.1 Streptomyces sp. HSS9-12
ACGCCGGCCTGAGCCTCTACCAGGTCGTCCGCGAGCTGCAGACCCTGCTCGCGATCTGGACCGGCGCCTGCCCCACCTGCCACCGCGACATACCCACCCCGGCACCGACCTGACCAAGCACTACTAGTGCTGTGACCGTATAGGTTCGCCGGGTTAATCAGGCTGCGGTTTGGAGGGGGCATCCGCCCCAGCGGATGCGCTTCTCGCTGCGGATGCGGGCGCGTTCCTTACGTTGGGCGGCGAGTACGTCGGGGTGTCGGGCGTTGGCGTTGCGCCAGCGCAGGTAGCGGTGCAGGGCTTGGGTCTGCGCGGGGTGGCTGCGGTGGTGGGAGTTGGCCAGGGTGACCTGCCGCAGCGGGCCGAAGTGGGCCTCGATCGGGTTGGCCCAGGAGGCGTAGGTCGGGGTGAAGCACAGCTCGACCTTGTTCTTCTTCGCCCAGCGGCGGATGTCCGCGCCGGTGTGGGCGGAGAGGTTGTCCAAGATGATGTAGATCGAGGCGCCGTCGGGTTGGGCGGCGCGGATCGACTTCAGCGCGGCAAGGCTGTTAGCGGTGCCCTTGCGGCGGCGGTTGACGCCCCACAGGGTGTCGTCGCCGATGGCGTAGCAGCGTGGAAGTAGGTGACGCCGTGGGTGCGGCGGTGGGCCTGATCCCCAGGGGGCGAACTCGTCGAAGGCGAAGACCCGGTCCGGTAAGCGTTACAGCACCTGTTCGATCCGGTCGAGCTTGGCATCGCGCTTGGGGTCGGGGGACTCCTTCCATGTCTTGGTGCGCTGAAAGGTGATGCCACGACGCAGGAGCAAACGCCGTAAGGCTTCTCGGCCGATGCGGATGACGCGTCCGTGCACGCGGCGCAGGTAGGGGCGAGTTTGCGGATCGACCAGCGGGTGAAGGACTGGCCGAGCTTGGTGGAGCGGGTGGTGGCCGTCCGGATCACGAAGTCCTCGTCGTCATCGCTGAGCAGGCGGGGACGGCCTCCCGCCCATTGAGGGTCCAGGCAGGCAAGCCCGATCTCGTTGAACCGGTGGATCACCTCCCGCACCGTGTCCTCGTCGGCTTGGACGAGCTGGGCGATCACCGAAACCCAATTCCCGCCGGCGGACGCCAGCAGCATCATCGCCCGGCGATAGCGCACCGAACTGGTACTGCCCCGCCACACGATCTGCTGCAGCTTCTGCTCTTCCTGATCGGTCAGTCTGCGCACCCGCACAGGCTCGGCCACCACACCTCCAGCGGTCGGAACGGACGTCACCGCCCATCCAACCGCTCCAACCACCCTACCCGGCGAACCAATGCGGTCACAGCACTAGTTACCGGCACAACTGATCAAATTCCGAGCTCAACATTACAAAAAAAGTCAAGATCATGATCTTGACGGGCAAGACTTCGTATCTCTACGCTCTGCCTCGGCGGACTGGGGGCGCCTCACTCATTGAAGGGGTGTTTGTTGTGCGTCTCCAACTCCTTGCTGTTGTCACGGGCTTCGCGATTACGTTGGGGGTCCAGCCCCTGGCGGCGGCAGAAGCTACAAGACCAGCGCCACAGGCCACCACCGGCGGCGAGCCGGGCTCCGCTCAAGTTACTCACTTCCGAGCCAGCATGGGCTTTCGGACCAGTGAAGACCAGATGGTTAGGGCTGCCATCTCTCACAACGACAGCCGCCGCACGTTCGGTGTGGCGCTCACGGATGCCGAGTATCAGGAACTCGCTTTCCGACAGAAGGTGATTGCTGACGACGCGTCCCGTATCCGCTCGACCGTCACCGGAAAATTTGGTCCTGATGCACTGGCTGGGATCTGGATGGACAACCGCGGTGGCGGCAAGCTGACGGTTGCTGTCACGGGGCAGACCACGGCAGTCCGTGCTTCCTTGTCCCGTACTGTCAGCCACCCGGACCGCCTCGTTGTCCAGCGGTCACGCTGGTCAATCGCCGATCTCACCGATCTTGAGAAGCGAGTGGCAGCCCGCGCTGCCCAGGACAGCATCGCTGTATCGAGCATGGCACTCGACGAGCGCAGCAACGAGCTTCGGGTACTAGTAGCCGGCAACGTGGAAGCAACTCGAAGCTGGCTCTCCAACTGGTTGCCCTCGGATTCCCCGGTCAGCGTTGAGCAGGGCGATGCCGCCTTGGTTGGCACGCAGTACACGAACTCCCCCCCGTTCCGGGGCGGTCAGGCCATCTCCTCTAGCGACGGATACTCATGCACCTCCTCATTCGTCGCCCAGTCACTAGCCGGGTACTTCCTACTAACCGCAGGGCATTGCGGTCCCATAGATATGAATTGGTCTCAGGGCGCAAACTACGTAGGATGGGCGGACCGTATCGATACCTCCGCCAACGACGCCGAACGAATTGAAATATCCCCAGTCCAGGCGAGCAACGAGGTCGTCCTCTGGTACACGCCAACTATGCCCACCGAGCAGCGGTTGCGCACCATCACCTCAAGCCAGTCAGCGAGCGCAGACACTGTGGGACAGATCAGCTGCATCACCGGCCAAAACTTCGCTGATCTACGATGCGGAGAGATCCTGTCACGGTCACACTCCTTCTCAGGGACAACCTATTGGGGCGCCACAGTGTCCTACACAAACGGCCGTGAAGTCGACGCCGACTGTAACCCCGGCGACTCGGGAGGTCCCGCCCTTTATGGTAACCAGGCCCGAGGCATTGTCAGTCTCAAGATCACACGTGTCCCTGGCAACGACACCTGCGTCTACGTCCACATCTCTCACGCCCTCGCTGGCCTGGGCCTCGACAACGTCGTGACCACGCCAGGCCCGTACGGAATCATCTAGCCGGAGAATGGCGACAGTGAAGCGTATCGTCGTTCCGCTAGCGATCCTCGGTGTTGCGGTGTGCGGGGTTTGGCTATGGCTCGGATCGGAGAAAACCGTGCCACTGCACGCAGCGAGCCTGGCGCAGGACGGCCGTCACTTGACGATCGAATTCTTGGTCGGGGTCGACAATTGCGGTGCCACCAGCCGCGTGGAATGGAAAGAATCACAGCATGAGGTCCGAGTGACGGCGTTGATCAAGTCAAAGCATCGCCTAGGAACTACGACCTGCATGCCCATCGGAAAGATAGAAAAAGTAACTCACCGGCTGGCAAACCCGTTGGGCGGCCGCGCCGTCATCGATGGCTCGACCGACGCCGAAGTCTCGGTCAAGCCTCCCGGCAGCAGCGGCAGGTGAGACCTCACGTACGGCCCGCACCCGCGCGGTGCGGGCCGTACCCGCACTCCCACACTTCCGTGACAAGTCCTTCCTACTGACCTTGAATACGTGATGTCGTCGGGGGCTGAGCGCGGTCCTCGCCCATGACCTGCGGGTCAGCGTGCGCTCTGTACAACGGTGGCGAAAAGCCTGGAGGAAGGTGGTCCGCAGGTCCTGGCCTCGAAAGCCCGGCCTCACTACCGCTGCTGCGCGATGAGTTGTTCGGCGTCCTGGAGGCCGAGCTGGACAAGGGAGCTGTCGCGCACGGCTGGCCGGACCAGACCTACACCCTGGCGCTCAGGTAAGGGAGGAGCCAGTCTGTGTGAGTCGTGTCCAGCCCGCGTAGCTGTCGTAAGGCGTTGGTAGCGAGGGCATATCGATACACGTCTCGCCCCTCGACACGCCACCCATCAGCTGGAACTCCGGACTGCCAGCCAGCAAGGTATGCAGCCGGGTGTCGCTGGTGGGGGTATAGGCGATCTTGTCGAGCCGCTTGGCCTGCCAGCCGATCTCGCGTGCCGACAAGCTGTTCTGCTTGAGCACGGAGAATACATGCGACTCGACTGCCTCTGTGATGGTCGACTCCATTGCTGCCAGGGGGGCACTGTTCGATGCAGCCTGCCGCCAGATCTTGCGCGTCCAAAAGTTTCTTAGCTCAGCTGGCTTGGCCGGTTGGGGCAGCTGCCGCACCCAGTGAGGCCGGACCCGTTTGGCTTCGGACACAACTTCTTCGCACTCGACGTCGACTTCACTCCAAAGCCTGACCCAGTGTCGAGACGTCATTGCGGATATGACTCGGTCTCTCTGACGCTGGTCTTGATTGCGCAGGACCTCAAGCAGAGTGGCCGGCGGCGTGAGTACGGAGACGCCGCGGCTGAGGACCAAGCGCTCCAGAGCGAGCTTGCCGTCCTGTTCACCGAGATAGGACCAGATGTTGTTGTCCAGGATGAGCCTCATGCACAGATGATGTCGTGCCTGTGTGGTGCTCGCGCAAACCAGTGGAGTGAGGGCCATATCGACGGACATGGCGTGGTTGGGGCCGTCGCTGGTCGGGGTGACTTCAGCCCGCTGCTCCACGCCGACGTATCCGTCCTCCGTGCCGACGGTGCGCTGCTGGCCGATCACGAACCGCTGTCCTCTCCCTCCGGGCCGCTCTTCGAATTGAGACGACTGCACGGACCCTGCGGGGAGCCAGACAGGGAGCCACAGACTGCGACACGACGTGGCCCCATCTGGACGACTACGGACAACTGCGCCACCGCACCCAGGTGGCGTGGGCGTGCGTCGCAGGGCTCTCTGATGGCCTTCTTAGGATCACCTTAAGCGGACCATAAGGATGGCCAGTTCCCTGTCCCAGCAGCGGAATGCGCGATTCAGCGGGGTTAGCGTTCTCAACGACAGGAGGGGAACGACCCTGTCGGCGCTGTCTTCGGGGGGCTGCGCCGCCGGGTCGTACTCCCGTCATGCGGGCTCCACCCCCAACCCACCGTTCGAGGAGACTCGAGATGACCGCACGCCGCAGGGCCGCTGAAATCGCCGCCGTCGGTACCGCGCCGCTCGTGCTCACGGCACTGGCCGCCGGGCCCGCCGTCGCTCATGGCTCCATGACCGATCCGGCCAGCCGGGCGTCCGCCTGCTTCGCAGAGGGGCCGGAGCACCCGCGGTCGGCGGCGTGCAAGGCAGCTGTCGCGCTCGGCGGCACTCAGGCGCTGTACGACTGGAACGAGGTCAACATCGCGGGCGCCGCGGGGAAGCACAGACAGCTCATCCCCGACGGCAAGCTGTGCAGCGCCGGCCGGGACAAGTACAAGGGGCTCGATCTGCCCCGAGCCGACTGGCCGGCGCAGCAGATAACCGCGGGCGCCCACACCTTCCGCTACCAGGCCACCGCCCCGCACAAGGGCTCATTCGAGCTCTACATGACCAAGGACGGATACGACCCGTCCCGGCCGCTGAAGTGGTCGGACCTGGAGGCGGAGCCGTTCGCCAGGGTGACGAACCCGAAGCTGCAGGGCGGCGAGTACGTCTTCGAGGGCATCGTCCCGAACCGGTCCGGCCGCCAGCTGATCTACAGCATCTGGCAGCGCTCGGACAGCCCGGAAGCCTTCTACACCTGCTCCGACGTGGTGTTCGACAACAGCGACGGGAATGGCGCTGGGGGCTCCACCCTGGCTCCCACTCCGACCGTGTCCGTCCCGGGCGATGAGCAGACCTCGGACGGCTCCGACAACTCGACCGCGGGCCACGGCGGGGACGACGGCGCGGAGGCCACGCAGGACATGGCACAGGCGGTGGACACACAGGCCGCCAACCAGCCCGCGGTGAACGGCTCCGCCAACCCGGAACCCGACGACCAGCGCCTGGCCCAGACCGGCAAGGCCGACAGCACCACACCGCTGGCCCTCGGCGGCGCGAGCGTGCTCGCTCTGGGCGCGGCCGTACTGTTCGCCTCCACCCGGCGTAAGCCCGCCCGGCGTAAGGCTGCCCACGCCCGGAGCTGAGCGTCCACACACCCCGCTGCCCCTCTCTTCCTTCGAGGTCGAGAGGGGCGGCGGCACCATGGTGGAGCCCGCCTGGCCACGCGGTGAGGTTCAGAGCGCTGGAGGGAGTTGAGGGTCTGCCAGTGGCGCCGGGACAGCTCATGGCCGGCGAGAGTCTGGTCGAAGGTCGATGTGGTTCAGCTCTGGCAGCCGCAGCCGGCTGCGGCTTCAGCGGCGCTGACCGTGGTCGACGGGTCCTGCGCCTGCTCTTCCGGGGTGCAGCAGGCAGTGACGCCGCAGCCGGCATCCGCCGAGGCCGCGGTGCCGGCCGCGGCAGCCTCGGCGGCGCCGGGCTTGGTGGCGTGGACGATCGCGGAGTGCATGCCATTGGCGACCTGGTGGGTCGGGGTGATCTCAATACCGGTGAACCCGGCGGCTTCCAGGCCTTGGCGGTATTCGGTGAAGGACAGGGCGCCGGCGATGCAGCCGACGTAGTCACCACGCTCGGCCCGCTGCTCGGGGGTGAGGTTGTCGTCGGCGACGACGTCGGAGACGCCGATCCGGCCGCCGGGCTTCAGCACCCGAAAGGTTTCGGCGAACACGGCCGGCTTGTCGGTGGACAGGTTGATCACACAGTTGGAGATCACGACGTCGATGGTGTTCGCGGGCAGCGGGATGGCCTCGATGGTGCCCTTGAGGAACTCGACATTCGTGGCGCCCGCCTTCTCGGCGTTGGCCACAGCGAGGGCGAGCATCTCCTCGGTCATGTCCAGGCCGTACGCCTTCCCGGTCGGGCCGACACGGCGGGCGGACAGCAGGACGTCGATACCGCCACCGGAGCCGAGGTCCAGGACGCGCTCGCCTTCGTGGAGGTCGGCGACGGCGGTGGGGTTGCCGCAGCCGAGGGAGGCGGCGACTGCCTCGGCGGGCAGTTCGTCACGCTCGTCGGCCGCGTACAGGGTGGAGCCGAAGTTCTCATCGACCCCGACCGCCCGCGGGCCGCAACATCCGTCTCCGCCCTCGGCAGCCTGGACGGCTGCGGCGGCGTAGCGTCGACGGACAGTCTCGCGCAAGTCGGTGGACTGCTCGCTCATGACTCACTCCTCGATAACTAAGCCCGGCAGCCCTCTCCGAGCGGCCTGTATTGACGTTCGTTGATACAAGCTTGCGCCTTGGATCGAAGAACGTCAACATAGAGACATGTCGAAGCAAGAACTTGAGGTACTCGGCCGGGCCGGCGCCTGCTGCGAGGGGCTGGCCTCCGCGCCGCTGGACGAGGAGCAGGCCGCCGGCCTGGCGAAGGCGTTCAAGGCACTGGGCGACCCGGTGCGGCTGCGGCTGCTGTCGATGATCGCCTCCCGGGACGGCGGCGAAGTCTGCGTGTGCGAGCTGACGCCCGCCTTCGAGCTGTCCCAGCCGACGATCTCCCACCACCTCAAGCTGCTGCGGCAGGCCGGTCTCATCGACTGCGAACGCCGCGGGACCTGGGTCTATTACTGGGTGCTGCCCGCCGCCCTGGACCGACTGGCGGCCGTTTTGCGGGTCCCGCAGACCGTCGGAGCGACCGCGTGACCGCCCCGCTGGGTCGCCGTGCCGCCGCCGAAGCGGTCGGGACCGCCGCCCTGGTCGCCGTAGTGGTCGGATCCGGCATCCAGGCCACCGAGCTGTCCCGGGACATCGGCGTGCAACTGCTGGCCAACTCGCTCGCCACCGTCTTCGGCCTGGGCGTGCTGATCACCCTGCTCGGCCCCGTCTCCGGCGCCCACTTCAACCCCGTCGTCTCCCTCGCGGCCCATCTCACCGGCCGCCGTAGTGGCGATGGCCTGACCCTGCGCGAAGTGGCCGCGTACACGGCCGCCCAGACCATCGGCGCTATCGGCGGTGCCGTACTGGCCAACGCGATGTTCGCCGAACCGCTGGTGAAGTGGTCCACCCATGACCGCTTCGCCGGTCACCTGTGGCTGGGTGAGGTCATAGCGACCGCCGGACTCACCTTGCTGATCTTCGGCCTGACCCGCACCGGCCGCACCCACCTCGCCCCGGCCGCGGTGGCGTCCTTCATCGGCGCCGCCTACTGGTTCACGTCCTCAACGTCGTTCGCCAACCCGGCGGTGACCGTCGGCCGCGCCTTCACCGACACCTTCGCCGGAATCGCTCCCGCCTCCGTCGCGCCGTTCATCGCCGCCCAACTCACCGGTGCCGCCATCGGCCTCGGCCTGGTCGCGTTGCTGTTCGGCCGTCCGGTACCCACCGATGGTGACGTCGTCGTCCCACGCGACGAGTCCGAACTCGCCGCCTCCCCCGCCCCCTGAACCACCCACTCCAGGAAGAGACCGCCATGAGCAATGCCGCCCCGCGTCCGTCCGTGCTGTTCGTCTGCGTGCACAACGCGGGCCGCTCGCAGATGGCCGCCGCTTTCCTCACCCACCTCGCCGGCGACCGCGTCGAGGTCCGCTCCGCCGGATCCGCCCCCGCCGGCACGGTCAACCCGGCCGTGGTCGAGGCGATGAAGGAAGTCGGCATCGACATCTCCGCCGAGACCCCGAAGGTGCTGACCGTAGAGGCGGTGCAGGCGTCCGACGTGGTGATCACCATGGGCTGCGGCGATACTTGCCCTGTCTTCCCCGGCAAGCGGTACCTCGACTGGAAGCTCGAGGACCCCGCGGGCCAGTGCGTCGACGCGGTCCGACCGATCCGCGACGAGATCGAGCAGCGCGTCCGCACACTGATCGACGAGATCGCATAGCCGTCGCCCTCCTGAGCGTCGCCCCGTCAGCCATGGGCACCTGCCGATCCTGCGGAGCGAAAAGGCAGCCCCGGCTGCGAGGGCGCTCGCGGCCGGGGCTGCGGGGGGGGCTGTCGAGGTGTCAGCTGCCGACGGATGCGCAGGTCGTCGGTGTGGCGTGCTCGGGGTCGAGGGCGTTGGCGGTCTCATGGAAGGCGATCCGGTCCAGCACCCCGATCGCCACGTGCTCCGACAGGTCGATGGGGCACAGGTCCTGGAGCAGGACGTTGTGTACGTCCGGCCCGGACAGGAACTGCGACTCGTACGGCGTGACGACCTGGTCGTACCGGGTCGCGATCACCGTGTAGCTGACGCCGGGGACGGTGTCGCCGCCCTCGTTGAGCCGCTTCATGAACTCCGAACCCGCCACCTGGTCACTGAGCCCCGGGGCAGTGCCCTGGATCGCGTCCGCCGCGCCCGGGAAGTAGTCGAGGAGCCGGGTGAGGCCGTTCAGGGTGGTGCCGTGGTTGTCGGGGGCCAGGCCGACCAGGGTGTGCACCTTGGCTGCGCCGCCGAGGAACTTGAGGTAGTGGCGCGGCATCATGCCGCCCTGGGAGTGCCCGACGATGTCGACCTCGTCCGAGCCGGTGGCCGCGAGTACGCGGTCGACGTAGTCGGAGAGCTGGCGCGCCGAGTCCGCGACGGGGCCGAGGCCGTAGAAGACCGGCACGCCGCGCAGTTGCCCGTAGTCGAGGGAGAAGACGCAGTAGCCGCGGTGAACCAGGTAGGGGGCAAGGCCGAGCCAGTTGTCGATGGCGTTGCCGAGGGTGCCGTGCACGAGTACGACAGGGTGGGGGTGTGCGGTGGACGGCCGGCAGGAGTAGTCGTTCCAGCCGCTGGTGGTGGGGGTCGCGGCTTGCGCGGCGGTGGGTGCGGCCGTCAGACCGGCCGTCAGAAGAAGAGCAGGCAGGAGCCTTCGCCCACGCTTCCAGGGCAGCTTCATGTGATCTCCTTGTGGGGGCTAACGGGCGGTGGGTGGACGCCCGTTCAGGATGTGATCCGGATCACATGAGAGCTGTGCTCATGTCAAGTTACGCTCTAGTAGAAAAGGGTGACCAGTCATACGACGGTAAAGAAATTGACACATGCCCTTTACGCGACGTCCAGGTCCGAACCCGGGACCGAGCCCAGGGCCGCCGCGGGACGCACCGCGGCCACGCCGAACCGGGCACGGGCCCGGTCCGCGGCGGCCTCCAGGCGCCGGACCCTGTCGTCGCTGGGGTCGAACAGCAGCTGCCGCGTGGCCCGTTCGGCGTCCGTCAGGTCCTCGGCGCGCAGCGACAGGGCGCGGACCCGGGCCCGCTGCAGGGCGAGTGCCGTATGCAGCGCGTATGCCACGGCGGTCAGTTCCGGGCCGTGGGCGGTTGGTTCGGGCAGGGCACGGGTGCGGGTGGTCGTGGAGCGGTCGGCGTAGCGGACGGTCAGGGTGAGCCCCCGGGCCACCAGGCCCTCCGTCCGCAGCCTTACACCGATCCCATGGGCGAGGGTGAGCAGCGCCCGGCGCCGCCGGTCCGGGTCCAACTCGTCGCCGCCGAAGCGGTGCTCGGCGCTGAGGGAGCGGGCGGGGGCGTTCGGGGTGACGGGGGTCGGGTCGACCCCGCGCGCCCGCTCGTGGATGCGCCGCCCGGCGCTCGCACCGAGGATGCGCTGCAGGGCCGCGGGCGGCGCGGCCGCGATCCGGCCGACGCTGTCCAGGCCGTACGCGTCCAGCGTGCGGGCCGTCGCCGGCCCGACGCCGTGCAGTGCGGCGGCGGGCTTGGGCGCGAGGAACTCGGCGACGGTGTCGGGGTCGTCGGGGACGGTACGGATCGCGCCGAGCGTCGCCGCCGGACCGTCCTGTGCGGCCATCCGGGCAAGCAACGGGTTGGCTGCGACGCCGATGGTGCAGTCGACGCCGTAGCGGGCCAGCGCCCGGACGCGTACAAGGGCGGCGATCCCGGCCGCGTCCCGGCGGAAGTAGCGCAGCGCGCCGCGGACGTCGGCGAGCGCGGCGTCGGGTGGGAGGGCTTCGATCACGGGGGTGAACTCGGCGAGGAGGCCGAGGAGTTCCCCGTACGTATCGGCCCCGAGCGCCCGCCGCCCGTGAAACCGCACATACAACACGCCGGCCTCGCGCCGCCCCGTCGCGGGTGCGACGGATGCGGCGGGCACCGCCGCCGTACCCGCGGCCGGAGCGGCCGGATCGCGCAGGGTTGCGGATTCACGACCGGCCGCCGCCGACGTCACCTGGCCTCGGCGCTTCGCGCCGGATGTTTTCTCCAGCCGGCCCACCCCCTCTTCAAGGGGTGGGCAGGCGGGAAGATACACGCCGCAGGCGCGGGGCCGGCCGTCAGAGACCGAGGCCGCAGCCGTCAACCGGGCTTCGGCGGGGCGAGCGGGCCTTGGCCTCCCGGGGTGACGGGCCGTCACCGGCCGGCGCTGCCGGGGCTGGAGTGCCACAGCTTGCGGCCCGTGGCAGCGCCCTCGCCCGCCGGTCGGAGGTCCGCCCAGGGGTGCATCTCGTACCCGGTCGGCATCTGGATACGACGGCCGTCGTCGGCCGAGGACTCGGCGTCTGCCGTCTCGTCGCCGCCCGCGAGCCGAGCAGCGACCGCTTCCAGGCCGCCTTCCCGCCGCAGTTCGGCCAGATCGGCGAGGTTCCACGCGGCCGCGCCGACCACACTGAGGCTGCGCGGCCCGCGCCGCTGGACCGTGCCGCGGATGAGCAGCAGCCAGGAGTGGAAGACCGTGTGCGCGCACGCCTCGTGGCTGTCGTCGAAGAAGGCGCAGTCGACCAGGCCCGTACCGTCGTCGAGGGTCGTGAAGATGACCCGGCGGCCGGAGCGGACCGGGGGCGTCTGCGTGGCGGCCTTGGCGCCGGCGACCAGCACCGTCTCCCCATGCCGGGCATCGGCCAGCCGCTTCGCCGGAGTCACGCCCAGCTCCTCCATGAAGGCATAGTGATCGGCCATCAGGTGCCGGGAGGTGTCCATGCCCAGCACGCCGAGCTCCGCGCCAAGGCGCTCGGCCGCGTCGAGGTCGGGCAGCCCGACGGGCTCCGCGACGGCGTTCGCCCCGGACGCGGCGTCCAGCGGGAGCTGTCCCGCGTGGGCTCCTCGCCGCCCGGCGCCCCGCTGCTGCCGGTGCAGTTCGGCGATGTGCAGCAACAGGTCACGACGGTTGCCGCCGAAGGCGTCCAACGCGCCGACCTGCGCCAGCCGTTCGGCGATCGGCCGCGCCGGTCGCGCCCGCTGCCACAGGTCCGGGAGCGAGGCGTACGGCTGCCCGTCCACGATCCGCGCCGTCTCCGCCTCGCTGATGCCGTGCACTTCGGACAGGGCGAGCCGAATGCCCCACTTCTCCCCGGACGGGGCATCATCGCCAGACACCAGTTCGATTCGATAGGCGGCCGCCGACCGGTTGACGTCCAACGGCAGGATGGGCACCCCGCGCCGCCGCGCGTCCGCCAGCAGCAGTCGCTTCGGGTACATCCCGGGGTCATGGGTGAGCAACCCGGCGTAGAAGGCGGCCGGATGATGGGCCTTCAGCCAGGCCGACTGATACGTCGGTACGGCGAAGGCGACGGCATGCGCCTTGCAGAAGCCGTACGAACCGAAAGCCTCGACGATCTCCCAGGTACGCGCCAGCACCTCAGGTTCGTAGCCCCGCTTGGTCGCCTCCTCCCAGAACCAGGCCCGTACCCGCCCCTGCCGCTCGGAGTCCGACAGCGCGCGCCGCGCCTCGTCCGCGAGCCCCCGGCCGCAGCCGGTCATGATCGAGAGAATCTCGATGATCTGCTCGTGGAAGACGACGACGCCGTACGTCTCGCGCAGCACCTCCTCCAGGTCCGGGTGCGGATACCGCGGCGCCTTCCGCCCGTGCCGCGCCTCGATGAACGGCCGCACCATGTCGGCGGCGACCGGCCCCGGCCGGAAGAGTGAGATGTCGACGACCAGGTCGTGGAAGGTGCTGGGCTGCAGCCGTCCGAGCAGGTCGCGCTGGCCCGGCGACTCGATCTGGAAGCAGCCGAGCGTCTCGGTCGACCGGATGAGGTCGTACGTCGCGGGGTCGCCCGGCGCGACGCACGCCGGGTCGTCCAGATCCAGCCGCTGGCCCGGTCCCAGCACAGCCCGCCCGATCTCCGCCACCGCGTGGGCCATCGCGGACTGCATCCGCACCCCGAGGACATCGAGCTTGAGCAGCCCCAGCTCCTCGACGTCATCCTTGTCGAACTGCGACATCGGGAAGCCGTCGCCACTGGTGACGACGGGCGTACGGGCGTGCAGCGAGGCGTCGGACAGCAGCACCCCGCACGGGTGCATGGCGATGCCGCGCGGCAGGGCGTCCAGCGCCTCCACCAGCTCCCACAGCCTGCCGCGGTGCTCCTGTTCGGCGGCGACCGCGCGCAGCTCGGGCAGTTCGGCGAGCGCCGCCCGCGCGTCACGGGCGCGGATGTGCGGGAACGCCTTGGCGAGCCGGTCGACCTCGGCCGGGTCCATGCCCAGGGCCGCGCCCACGTCCCGTACGGCGTGTCGTACGCGGTAGGTCTCCGGCATGGAGACGGTCGCGACCCGCTCCGCCCCGAAGCGGTCGAAGATCGCGCGGTAGACGTCGAGCCTTCGCGCCGATTCGACGTCGATGTCGATGTCGGGCAGCACGCGCCGCTCCCGGGACAGGAAGCGCTCCATCAGCAGGTTGTGCTCCACGGGGTCGGCGTGTGCGATGCCGAGCAGGTGGTTCACCAGGGAACCGGCGCCGGAGCCCCGGGCGGTGACCCGGATGCCGAGCGCGCGGGTGTCGTCGACGACCTGGGCGACGGTGAGGAAGTACGAGGCGAAGCCGTGGTACGCGATGATGTCCAGCTCCTCCTCCAGCCGCTCCCAGCGCTCCCGCTCGCGGTCGTAGCCGCGCAGCACCATGGCGGCGGCGCAGCGGGACCGCAGGGTCCGGTCGGCGGTGCGCCGTCCCGCGCCCACCAGGTGCGGTTCGGGGAAGTGCACGCTGCCGAGCCCGAGGTCGTCCTCGGGGTCGACCAGGCACTCGGCGGCGGTCCGCTGGGTCTCCTCCAGCAGGCGGTGCGCGGCATCGCGCCGCCACCCGGCGGCCTCCGCGATGCGCCCGGCGATCCGCGCCATGTCCCGCGCGCCCTTGAGCCAGCGCTCTCCGCTGTCGAGGGCTTCGGGCTTGCGGGGGTCGATCGGCACCAGACGGCGGGCGGCGTCCAGCACATCGGCGACGGGGCCCTGGCCGGGGTCCGCGTAGCGCACGGCGTTGGTCAGGACGGCCCGTACGCCCTGCTCAGCGGCGAAGCCGACGGTACGGGCGGCCAGCCGCAGCGAGCCGGGGCCGGTGCCCCGGCGCCCGTGGTACACGGCCTCCAGCCGCAGCGCGTCGCCGTACAGCTCCCGCCAGGGGACGAGGAACCGGGCGGCCCGGTCGGGGCGGCCGGCGGCCAGCGCCCGGCCGATCTCGGAGTCGGGGCCGAGCAGTACGGTCAGCCCGCTGTCGGCGGACTTCTCCAGGTCCGACCAGTTCAGGACGGGGCGCTCGGCGTCCGGGTCGGCGTGGGCGGCCGAAATCAGTGCGCACAGCGCGGCCCAGCCGGCGGCGCCGTCCCGGGCGAGGAAGACCGTACGGGGCGCGGACTCGTCGATGAACGCCCCGCCGCGCACCGGCGTACGCCTGCGTATCGCGCTACGGCTCTCCTCGTCCGGCAGGCGGTCGGCCACGGCCAGGCCGGTGCCGAACAGCGGCCGTACGCCTGCCTTCGCGCAGGCCTGGGCGAACCGGACCGCACCGGCGAGGGTGTCCCGGTCGGCCAGTGTGATCGCGTCCATGCCGCGCTCGGCGGCGCGCGCGGCAAGCACCTCCGGGTGCGTGGCCCCGTACCGCATGGAGAACCCGGAGACGGTGTGCAGATGCGTGAACCCAGACATCCGCACCTCCTACCGCTCGGCCCCCAGAACCATTGTTCGCCACTTCCACGATAGACGATTTTCGAACGCACGTACGAATCACTTGCCGGCGCTCCCACCTGCGCCGACAGGCGGCGGCCCGCCGCGAGCGGAAGCAGATTTGCGGGAACGGCGGCCGGGACTACCGGTGCTCCGCGCCGGGTACTCGCGACAGCCGGCCGCACCGCTGCCCACTGGTTGCGTACGGAACGGGACCCGGCCGTGCCCACGGCCCTCGACCCCCGGATATGAGCCTGACGGAGTAATCGCGACGACGTTTTCCGGTCGAGGTGGCGCGGCCGGCGAGGCCGCCAGAGGCAGCATGTACGCAGGTCAGCAAGATGTTCGGGGTTGAACGAGGGGGATTTTGTCCACATGCTGGACACGCCGCCAACGGCCGCTACACCCGCCGCGAGCTGCCCGGATGCACAATCAGCCAGCAGGGTGTCGCTGTGCGCGACCGAATGCAGTCGCCCGACATGCGTTCACCGTTCGCATGCGCAAGACTCCCGTTCGGTATCTGCAGTCCCGAGCTAAGGAGCGTTCGATATGCGGTACACCCTGGGGGCGTTGGGCGCCGCCGCCCTGCTGGCCCTCGGCTGCGCGGCGGGAACCACCGGCGTCGCACACGCCGACTCCGACGACCAGCCGCGCCGGCTGTACGCCCCGTCAGCCCTGGTCCTGACCATCGGGAAGGGCGAGAAGGCGGAGACCGCCGCGATCCAGCGGGCCGTACTGCTGAGCTGCGCCCCGAAGCCCAGCGGCACCCACCCGGCCGCCGCCAAGGCCTGTGCGGAACTGCGCGGGGTCAACGGCGAGTTCCAGCAGCTCGCGGAGGAGGACAGCCCGGGACGCCTGTGCACCCGGATCTGGGACCCGGTCATCGTCACCGCGGACGGCGTATGGGAAGGGCACAGAGTGTCCTGGTCCCACACCTTCGGCAACCGGTGCCTGATGGAGGGAGGAGCCCGGGGGACCGTCTTCTCCTTCTGAGGTCCAGCCGATTGCGAGGTCCAGCGCAGACCACCGCGGCACCGCTGAGCCGCACCCTTGGCACGGCCCCCGGACACCGCCGTGGTGTCCGGGGGCCGGCCTGGGAGTGAAGGCGTCGTCAGCCGATCTGGGCGCCGAACGCCTGCAGGGCCTCCGGCACGGGCTGGAAGAAGGTCGTACCGCCCGAGCTGCAGTCACCGCTGCCGCCCGAGGTCAGACCGAGCGCGGTGTCGCCCGCGAAGAGAGCGCCGCCGCTGTCGCCCGGCTCGGCGCACACGGTGGTCTTGATGAGGCCCTCGACCGAGCCCTCCTGGTAGTTGACGGTCTCGTTGAGGCCGGTGACCTCACCGCCTTGCACCTGGGTGGTGCTGCCGCTGCGCTGGACCCGCTGGCCGACGGTCGCCTCGCCGGCCTTGGTGATCTGCTGCGAGCTGCCGTTGTAGAGGTCCACCGCGCTGGGGTGGTCCACATCGGCGGTGTACTTCACGAGTGCGAAGTCGTTACCCGGGAAGTCGGACTTCGCCATGGTCCCGATCGCGGGGCCGCCGGCGGACTCGGACCACTTGCTCCCGGCCTTCCCGCAGTGGCCGGCGGTGATGAAGCCGGGCTGTCCGCCCACGGTGACGTTGAAGCCCAGGGAGCAGCGCCCGCCGCCGGAGTGGATGGCGTCGCCGCCCGCGACGAAGGGCTTGAACTCACCGGCGGTCCGCTCCACCGTGGCCTTGCTCCCGAGGCTGTCGACCACCTTGGTGAGCTGCGCGAGCTTGGCGCCCCGGACGGTGCGGTCCGCTGTCACCACAACCTTGTTCGTTCGGGGGTCGACGGACCAGGAGGTGCCCGGGATGGTGGCCCTGTCCACGAGCGTCTTGCGGGCCGAGTCCAGCTCGGCGAGCGAGTTCTGGACGATTCTGGCCTCGGCGCCCTGGGCCCGGACGTCCTCGGCGGCACTCTTGTTCAGGACGTTGAAGACGAGCTTCCTGGCCTTGGCGTCGTAGTACGAACCGGCCGCATCGGCGCCGAGGTCCGATGCGAGGGTGGAGGCCAGCTTTCCGGCCGCCGCCGTCGACAGGGTCTGCACGGTGGGGGCGGGGGCGGGGGACGCGTTGGCGTACGACAGGGTCAGCGCCGCGACGGCGAGGGCCGTCACTCCCGCTCCTGCCATCGCCGCGCGCCGCTTGGTGATCCGTCGGTGCTTCAACTCGAGACCTCTCAGTGGGGGGTGGGGCCCTGTCAGGGAAGAGCAGCGGCCCAGAGGACATACGTCCGGCAACAGCGCACCCCGAGCTGGGGTCGCGTTCATGCCAATTGGCGATCGAGTATTCCGACGGCACCTGGGCGCGTACAAGGTCAAGTTCAGGTCTGGCGCACGACCGTTCCCATGCGCTCTGGGCTGGGACATGAAAAAGGCCGCGCACGTCAATCCGTGCGCGGCCACAGAGCGGAATTGATCAGTCAGCAGTGGGTGAGGACTATACCTGTCTGGTAATCGCCGGTTCCGCCTCGGACTCCGACGGCCCGGACACCGCCGTCGCCCCGGGCGGCGGGCCTGCGGGGCGACGGACGACGGGCTGCGGACCACTAATGCTGCCGTTCGGCCCCGGAAGCCCCCGGGGCCACGGTGACGGCAGGGGAGGCAGTCTCAGGAGAAGCTGTCACCGCCTCCGGCCCGGGCCGGTGCCACCGGTTCGCCGGCCGGCGCCGCCGGCTCCTCGGCCTCCGACGGCCGGGCCTGCTCGCCATGCGGCGGGACCTCAAGCTCCGGATGCCGCTCCAGGAAGTGCAGCAGCTCCACCGGGATGGGCAGGACGAGCGTGGAGTTCCGCTCGGCGGCCACGCCCATCACCGTCTGCAGCAGCCGCAGTTGCAGCGCCCCCGGGGTGCCGGCCATCTGCTTGGCGGCGTCGGCCAGCTTCTTCGAAGCCTGGTACTCCGCGTCGGCATTGATGACCCGGGCGCGCCGCTCCCGGTCGGCCTCCGCCTGCCGGGCCATCGAGCGCTTCATGGTCTCCGGCAGCGACACGTCCTTGATCTCGACCCGGTCCACGGAAATTCCCCAGCCGAGGGCCGGGCTGTCGAGCATGAGCTCCAGGCCCTGGTTGAGCTTCTCCCGGTTGGAGAGCAGATCGTCCAGCTCGCTCTTGCCGATGATCGAGCGCAGCGATGTCTGGGCCATCTGCGAGACCGCGAAGCGGTAGTCCTCGACCCGCACGATCGCATCGGCGGCGTCCACGACCTTGAAGTAGACGACGGCGTCGACCCGTACGGTGACGTTGTCACGGGTGATGCCCTCCTGGGCCGGGACCGGCATCGTGACGATCTGCATGTTCACCTTGTGGAGCCGGTCCACCATCGGGATGATCATGGTGAATCCGGGTTCCCGTACGTGGGGCAACAGCCGCCCGAGCCGGAGGACCACGCCCCGCTCGTACTGCTTGATCACCCGGGCCGCGGCCATCATGTACACGGCGCCGCAGGAAAGGACTGCCACCCCTGCTGTCACGAGCTCTCCGACCATCACGGCCACCTGCCGTCCATATCGCGAGCGATGCCCTGTCTTGGTCTCGATCTCCACGATAGCCCCGCCCGGATCCGGTGGGGAGGCCCGCCGGCCAGGTCCCCGGAGGGCTCCTCCGGGGCATGGGCGAGCCCCCGCCGCATGCATCGACGGGGGCTCGTCGGCTGCCGGCCGCCGAACCGAGGGACCCGGATCAGCCGGCGGATATCAAGCGGATCAGTACACGCTCACGCCGTACGCGCTCAGTGCCTCGGTGACGGGCTGGAAGAAGGTCGTACCACCGGAGGTGCAGTCACCGCTGCCGCCGGAGGTCAGGCCGAGCGCCTTGGTGCCGGAGTACAGCGAGCCGCCGCTGTCGCCGGGCTCGGCGCAGATGTTGGTGCGGATCATGCCGTAGACGATGTCACCGCCGCCGTAGTTGACGGTGTAGTTCAGGCCGGTGACGGTGCCGCAGTGGATGCCGGTGGTGCTGCCGCGGCGGCAGGCGGACTGGTTGACGGTGGGGTCGCCCGCGCTGGTGATGTCCTGGCTGCCGACGGTGCCCGGGTGGCTGATCGAGGTGTTGCTGTACTGGACGATGCCGTAGTCGTTGACGGGGAAGCTGGAGCCCACGGTCGGGCCGAGGACGGTGGTGTGGGCGGAGTTGGCGTACCAGGTGCCGGCGCCGTCGGTGCAGTGCCCTGCCGTGAGGAAGTAGTAGGTAGTGCCGCTGCGGACGTTGAAGCCGAGCGAGCAGCGCCAGCTGCTGGCGTAGATGGCGTCGCCCCCGGAGATGAGCTTGCGGAGCTTGCCGGGAATGCGCTCGACCCGGATCGCGCCGGCGTTGGTGCCGGCCCGCTTCTTGATGCTCGCGATCTTGGCGCTGGAGACGGTGCTGTCGGCTGCGACGACGAGCTTGTTGCTCTTGGCGTCGATGTGCCAGGCGGTGCCTGGCACATTGGCGGCGCGAACGGCGTCGTTCACCGCGGAGAGCTGTGCCGCGCTGTAGGTGGGTGCGGGAGGCTCGGCGTTGGCCGCTGGTACTGCCAGTGCCGTAAGGGCGACGAGGCCGGAGATCACGGCGGTCAGCCGGATACGTCTCGCCACGCTGCTGTGGGGGGAGTTGCGCCTGATCCTCACTACTTCCTCCAGAGGGGAATTGGGGGTCCACTTGGGTGGGCGGGCCCGTGAGGCGCAGCCAGGGCCTGTTCCGGATATCGGACTCGTCGTGACCCTGACAAGCGCTGTGGGGAGTATTCGGCCGCCACGCCCTGGCCCGCAAGGGCGTTTTCCGGCCGTGATCCTTGACGGATGAGCATCAGGCCATCAGCGGGCTTGCGGCTTCCGCTGCTGTCCACGGGCGTCCCCGGAGTGTCCGGAATCAGCCCCTCCGGAGTGTGGCGAGCCGAAGGCAGCCCCCGCCGGCTGGAGGCTGTGGGGACGAGTCGGTGAGGGACGGCGGACGTACGGCGCCGAGACCGTCTCGGTACGCCGTACATCCCACCCCTTCCGCTACCGCTGCGCGTTATCGCCCATATCGCCCCTTTCCGTCAGTGCGCTTACCTTTTCATACGGGCAGGGCGAGCCCGAGGTGATCGCGGAGAGTCGCGCCGTTGTACTCCGTTCGGAAGGCGCCGCGCTCCTGCAGCGGGGGCCCCACGCGGTCAACGAACTCGTCCAGGCCGCCGGGAGAGCCAGGTGGGGTACGAGAAGGAAGGCGTCGGCCGCAGGGCGGCACACCGACTGCTCGTACACAGAGTTCGGACAGGCGCCAGGCAGCCGCCGGCACGCGATGTCGCTCCTCCCAACTGGTCGATTGCAGCGGCAATTTCGGGTTCCAGGGCCACGGCCGGCTCGCCGCTGCGGATGCCCCTTCGGCGAGCGACGGGCCGGACGTCCGGGCGCTCCACGACGCCGGCGCTGACGGCCCACGACGCCGGCGCCGACGGGCCCGCGACGGCGGCTCCGACCCCGCTCGGGGATCGAGAAGTCGCCAGGTCAGCCCGCCGGAGCTGAAGTAGCCCCCGTTCACCCGTACGACCGCCGCGTCACCCGTCCGGCGCCCAGCGCTCGGCTGTCACTCCGTCAGCAGGCCAACTGCCTTGGAACTCTGATTCCCCGCCATCCGTTGTGCACCAGTACCGTCACGAAACCCCTGTCCTTGGGCTATTCGCTTGGCGCATCATCCGCATCATGGACGACCATAGGGGGGCGGGCAGCACGGAGCGCGCGAGAGGAGGCGTCCATGGGATCGGTGCGGAAGGCGAGTGCCTGGCTGGGCCTCGTCGATGACAACGATGACGACCGCTACTACGACGACGACTACGCCGAGGAGCCCGAGACCGGCGACGCCTGGGTCACCGACCCCCGTGTGCGGGTGGCGGACGAGGCCGCGCAGCAGGAGGGCCGCCGGATCGCCACCATCACCCCGGACGGTTTCCATGACGCGCGCGGGATCGGCGAGCTGTTCCGCGAGGGCGTCCCGGTGATCGTCAACCTCACCACGATGGACCCCTCCGACGCCAAGCGCGTGGTGGACTTCGCGGCCGGGCTGACCTTCGGGCTGCGCGGTTCCATCGAGCGGGTCGCCACCCGGGTCTTTCTGCTCACGCCCGCGGAGTACCACATCCTGGCCGGCGACGCCGCGCGTCGTTCGAACGACGGGTTCTTCAACCAGAGCTGAGGCCGTCCGGCAGGTCATCCCGCCGGTCCCCCCGTCACCGACTCGTGTCTCCTCTTCGCTCCGGTCAGCCGGAGGACTCCGCGCCCACCCGGGCGCGATCGCGATTCTGTGCCTGCGAGTCGGGGGCGGTGGCCTGGGGGCCAACCAGACAGCGGCGCACCGGCCCCGCCGACGCCGCTGGTGCGGCCGGCGTGTCCGCGGCGTGTGTGTGCTCGCCACATTCCATTTCCCGTGGCAGCCGCAGCGCCGCAACCGCGCCGAGCAGCAGCAGAACGGCGCTTACCGCGAGGGTGACGTGCAGCCCGTGGACGAAGGAGTCGCGGGCTGCGGCGCGCAGGGCGGCCCCCGCCGGGCCGCCGAGCTGCCGCGCCACCTCGTACGCCTCGCCGAGCGAATGCCCCGCGGCCGTGCGCTCCGCGCTCGGCACCCCCGGCACCGACGACACGCCCGGGCTGTAGGCCGCGTTCATGACGCTGCCGAGCAGGGCGATACCGATGCCCGCACCGAGCTGGTACGACGTCTCGCCGATGGCGGCGGCACCACCGGCCTGGTCGGCGGGGGCTTCGCTGAGCATCGACTCGTACGCGCCGAACAGCGTGGTCTCCAAGCCGAACCCGAGCAAAATGAGCGCCGTGGTGAGCACACCCGGCCGGTCGTGCTGGCCCATGAGGATCAGCACGAGCACGGCACCGGCGGTGAGCGCGAACCCGAACGCGACCATGACGCGCGGGCCCAGCAGATGGAGCATCCGCGAGCCGGCGAGTCCGGCGGCCATCGCGGCGAAGGTGAGCGGCACCATGCGCAGCCCGGTCTCCAGCGGGGAGAACCCAAGGACGAGCTGCAGGTACTGGGTGGCGATCAGCTGGAGCCCGACGAGGGCGAGCATCGCCAGAACGATGCAGCCGACGGAGGTGCCGAAGGCGGGCCGGGAGAACATCGCGAGGTCGACGAGGGGATGCCGGCGGCCGCGCTGGCGCCGCACGAACAGCACCAGCAGGACGGCTCCGAGAAGCAACGGGCCGAGGGTGGCGAGGGCCAGCAGTGATCCGCCGCCCGCCCGCTTGACCCCGAGCACCACGCCGAAGAGCCCGAAGGCGGCCATCAGCGCGCCGAGGACGTCCCACGGGCCGTCGCGGTCCCCGGTGGACTCGGGCAGCAGCCAGCGGCCGACGGGCAGACAGACCGCCATCAGCGGGATGTTGACCAGGAAGACCGAGCCCCACCAGAAGTGCTCGAGGAGGAAGCCGCCCAGCAGCGGGCCGACCGCGGCACCGACCGCGGCGACGGCGCTCCAGATGCCGATGGCCAGGGCCCGTTCGCGGCGGTCGGGGAAGACCTGGCGGAGGATCGACAGCGTCGCCGGCATGATCATCGCGCCGCCGACGCCGAGCAGGGCGCGGGCCACGATGAGGACGTGCGGTCCACTGGAGAAGGCGGCGAGGGCCGACGCCGCGGCGAAGATGCCGTAGCCGAGCAGCAGGATCCGGCGTCTGCCGACCCGGTCACCGAGGGTGCCGAAAAGGATGAGGAGGGACGCGGCGACGAGTGGATAGGCGTCGACGATCCACAGCAGTTCTATCGCGCCGGGGCGCAGGTCCTCGGTGACGGCGGGGACCGCCACATGCAGCACGGTCGCGTCGAGCGCGACAAGCAGCAGGCTGACACACAGGACCACGAGCACGGTCCAGCGGCTCGCACCGCTGCCAACCGTGCCGCGCCGATACCGATGCCGGGGAACGTCCGCCGCCCGTCCTGTACGGGGCGTGGTCGTTCCGGACATGTACGTACCTCCCAGTGTTGCGCTCGCGTCCGGCAGGCCCGGCCAGGGACGGTGGTCCCGGCGGCCTGTCATCCGAAGGCGAGTGAAACGTCAGCGTACGCGACCCCTGACGAGTGTCGCGTGCCTCTGCTCATCTTTGTCAACGACCGCGCGTGGTCTTCGCCACGTATATTCGGGTGAATCGCCACGGAGGGCAACTTTCCCGTCGACGCACTGTGATCATCCGCGCCGTGGCACGGTCGGGCATGCCGTGCCCGTGATCTCCCTGTGATAGGAAGACGCAGGTCACCACCTTGATCATGATTGGGTGCGGACACTGCCCGCGAGGACGGGCGAGGATACCGGGCTCCCCTGGCCGAAACTCGGACGAGGAATTCACCGCCACCGGCCGGTGAACCGCCCCGGCGGGCTCGCAAAGATATCCCCGCAAAAACTCCCGAGGAAATTCATCGCGAGGCCACTCGGGTTTTGCCGGAAGGACCGCCATAATGCGTCCGGTGAGACCCACTCCACATCACATCGTCATCACGAACCCGGAGGTTCGACCGGGCGCGCCGCTCACCCCCTGTAACGTCGATTGAGTGCGTACCGACCGAATCGTCGCTCGTCTGGCGCAAGAGCCGGAGCGACCAGGGAACCGCGTAATCCCGCGGATGAGCCGAACACGCAAGGCGTTGTTCGGCTTCGCCGTTGCGTTCTACGCGGCCATTGTCGTGGCCGTACTTGTACGGACTGACCTCGTTCGTCTGGACTGGCAGGTAATGCTCTTCCAGCCGTACAAGCAGTGGCCGGACATCCACGCCTTCCTCGACTACTTCGTGGTGCTGGGACAGCGCGGTCCGACCGCGGTGCTGGTGGCCGCCTGGCTGGGCTGGCGCTCCTGGCGGCAGCGCACCCTGCGCCCGCTGCTGGCGCTGGGTGTCGCCCTGCTGCTGCTCAACGTCACGGTGGGCTCGGTGAAGTACGGGCTCGGCAGGCTGGGCCCGCACTACGCGACACAGGTCGGCTCGCCCGAGATGTTCGCCGGCGGCGACATATTTCCCTCGGGGCACACCGCGAACGCCGTGGTGACCTGGGGCATTCTGGCCTATCTCGCCACCACCCCGAGCGCCCGGCGGTGGCTGTCCGTCGGCTCCGCGCTCCTCGCGCTGGGCGTCGGTGCGACCACCGTCTACCTCGGCACGCACTGGGTGAGCGATGTGGTGCTCGGCTGGACCGCGGGGCTGCTGATCCTGCTGGCACTGCCGTGGTTCGAGCCCCTCATCGCCCGGGCCGAGGAGCGGATCCTCGCCGCCCGGGAGTGGTTCCGGGAGCGCCGCGGGCTCGCCTCCGTACCGCTGTCACCCGCCGCCGGGCCCGCATCCGCCCACCCGCACACCAGCGCTCTGGAGAGCCCTAGAGAGGCGATCGAAGATGTGCCCGCGGCGCTGGAGCCGGTGGGAGCGGGCAGCGGGCGCACCGCCGCCGCGTCCCCGGCCACCTGGAACGCCGAGGCCGCACGGCCGCACCACCACCCGGCCAGGCCGCACACCGCCCGGTCCGAACGCTCTCCCGTCACTCCGACCGGCAGTCGGCGGCCGCCATACCCGGACCGTACGCCGCACGTGGACCGCACGGCGCGCACGGCACCGCTCGGCCCCGCCGCCGCCCACCGCGGGCGGGCCGGCGGCTGAGCCTCTGCCGACGGCGGGGACGGTACGCACAGCTTCTCCCGCACACCATGACGGCCCCGGTCGCTCCCGCTCGAGCGCCGGGGCCGTCGCCGTACGACCGGCCCGTACGGCTCGCTGCCGGCCCTGCCGTCAGCCTTTCCAGCAGCGGACGACCTTGCCGTCCTTCACCGCCAGGTTGATGCGGCCCTCCAGGTACTCCATGGTGATGATCGCGTCCGGCGGAAGCGTGCGGACCGTGGACCAGCCGCGCTGCCTGGCGCGCTCCTCGGCCTGAGCGGCGTCGAGTCCGACGTAGGCCTCACAGTCGTCGTCCGCGGGGTTCGGGGGGTTCGAGGTGTCGTTCATGAACGCCACGGTAGGGCCTTGCGTACTCCGAGGAGGCACGCCCTGGCGACCGCACGATCTACGGAACGTCACACTTGTGTCACAAGCGATCCGGCCGAGTGACCCCCGATTGCCGTCACTCGTACGGGCATTTCTGCTGCCCGCAGAAGTACCGCAGAAAACTGAGTTCTTGGTCTCTGACGCGCTCTCGGATTCTCCCGGGGAATTCCGAACCGCGGCAGCATACAAGCCATTTCGGCAGTGCCTTTTGAGACATTGAGTTTGCCGTTGTCTGCACGTGGTACGCCAGGACAGAGGCAACCAATGGCAGACACGTCAGAAAATCCCAACAAGAGAGCTGTGGACGGCAGTCCGGCGGTGCTGGACGTGCTGCGCACGGCGGGGGCCCAGCTCGCCGAGCTGACCGGCCTGCGCCCGGAGACCGTCACCCGGTTCGAGCGAACCGAGGATGGCTGGCTCCTGGAGGCAGAGGTCCTCGAACTCGCCCGCATCCCGGACACGATGAGCCTGATGGCGTCGTACCGGATCACCACCTGCCGCTGGCACCAGTCCGCGGTGAGCATCGCCGATGTGGACCTGGTGCGCATCGATCTGCGAGCACTCATCAGCGCGGTGAACGAGAACGTGCCGTCGCCGTGGGCGCAGGGAGAGAGGTGACCGCCGCATGACGGACCGAGGGTCGCGCGGAACCGGCCGGATCGAGCTGGACCGCGAGAGCGTCGAGCGCGACCTGATGCGCCTGGTGCTGACCGTGGTGGAGCTGCTGCGCCAGCTCATGGAGCGCCAGGCGCTGCGGCGTGTCGACCAGGGCGATCTGACGGAGGACCAGGAGGAGCGGATCGGGCTGACTCTGATGCTGCTCTCTGAGCGGATGGCGGAGCTGCGCGAGCGGTACGGGCTGGGGCCGGAGGACCTCAACCTCGACCTGGGCCCCCTCGGCCCGCTGCTGCCGCGGGACAAGTGCCGCGTCAGCCAGGGTTTGCCCGATAGCGAGGTGACCCGGTGCGGTCAGCTACGAGGCGCCGGATCGGCCTCGTAGTGGGGCCGACTCGGTCGATCGGGCAACGCAGCCGATGGCCGTGCCAGGGCGGCGAGCGAGGCAAACCTTGGCTGCCGCGGGACTAGCGGGGCCCGCCTTCGCCCCTGCCCCTCGGGCCCTGGAGAAGAGGCGAGACCCGCCTGGCTGAAGACGCATTCTCGCGGCCTGGGTGGCAGCGCGAGCACCATGACGGAGGCCTCACTGCGGCGCGCTGCCGAATCAATGTCGTAAACGCGACATAACGTGCCGGTGAAGCACCAGCCCGAGAGCCTGCACTCAGATGCGCGAGGGGGCACTGATGGCGATCCAGACCGCGGAGGCGAGCTCCGGATCCGTACCGGAACACAGGTCGCCGGGGCGGGTGCTGGTCGACTGGCTGACCACCACCGACCACAAGAAGATCGGGCACCTCTACCTGATCACGTCGTTCGGCTTCTTTCTGGTCGCCGGGGCGCTGGCACTGCTGATGCGCGCCGAGCTGGCCCGTCCCGGGCTGCAGCTGATGTCGAACAACCAGTACAACCAGGCGTTCACCCTGCACGGCACGATCATGCTGCTGCTGTTCGCGACACCGACCTTCGCCGGGTTCGCCAACGAGATCATGCCGTTGCAGATCGGCTCCCCCGATGTGGCCTTCCCCCGCCTGAACATGCTCTCGTACTGGCTGTTCCTCTTCGGCGGGCTGATGGTCGTCAGCAGTCTGCTGCTGCCCTCCGGTCCGGCGAACTTCGGCTGGACGGCGTATGCGCCGCTGAACAACCTTGAGCGCTCGCCGGGCGTGGGCGCCGACCTGTGGATCATGGGGTTGGCGCTCGCGGGCTTCGGCACGATTCTCGGCGCGGTGAACTTCCTGACGACCATCATCGCGATGCGTGCCCCCGGGATGACGATGTTCCGGATGCCGATCTTCACCTGGAACACGCTCTTCACCTCGATCATGGTGCTGATGGCCTTCCCGGTGCTGGCGGCCGCACTGCTGTGTCTGGAGGCGGACCGGCGGTTCGGAGCGGTGGTGTTCGAGGCGCAGTACGGCGGGTCGCTGCTGTGGCAGCACCTGTTCTGGTTCTTCGGCCACCCCGAGGTCTACATCATCGCGCTGCCGTTCTTCGGGATCATCACGGAGATCATTCCGGTGTTCTCCCGGAAGCCGATCTTCGGTTACCTCACGCTGATCGCCGCCACGATGGCCATCACCGGTCTGTCGATGGTGGTATGGGCCCACCACATGTTCGCCACGGGCGCCGTACTGCTGCCGTTCTTCTCCCTGTTGTCCTTCCTGATCGCGGTGCCGACCGGCGTGAAGTTCTTCAACTGGATCGGCACGATGATGCGCGGCTCGCTCTCCTTCGAGACACCGATGCTGTGGACCACCGGCTTTCTGGTGACCTTCCTGTTCGGCGGGCTGACCGGCGTGCTGCTGGCGTCCCCGCCGATCGACTTCCACGTCACCGACACCTACTTCGTCGTCGGGCACTTCCACTACACCGTCTTCGGCACCGTGGTCTTCGCGACGTTCGCGGGCTTCTACTACTGGTGGCCGAAGTTCACCGGGAAGATGCTGGACGAGCGGCTGGGGAAGATCCAGTTCTGGACGCTCTTCATCGGCTTCCAGACGACCTTCCTGGTGCAGCACTGGCTGGGCGCCGAGGGGATGCCCAGGCGGTACGCCGACTATCTGGCGGCCGACGGCTTCACGGCGCTCAACACCGTCTCCACGATCGGGTCGTTCCTGCTCGGGCTGTCGACGCTGCCGTTCCTGTACAACGTCTGGAAGACGGCGAAGTACGCGCCGAAGGTGCAGGTTGACGACCCGTGGGGGTACGGCCGGTCACTGGAGTGGGGCACCTCCTGCCCGCCGCCCCGGCACAACTTCGTGACCCTGCCCCGCATCCGCTCCGAGTCCCCCGCCCTCGATCTGCACTACCCCGAGGTGGCAGCCTTGCAGGAGTCGGCTCCGGGCTCTGCGGGGGCACGGGGGTCCGCAGGACCCCCGCAATAGCCCCTCACACCGCCGCCACGCGCAGCAACCGGTACGCCGGACTCAGTCGGCGGGTTCGATCCGGAGGGACAGGTCGTTGTTCCTGGTGTAGTACGGGCCCGCCTGCGCCGGTCCGTGCGGGGCGGCCAGCGGCAGCGCCGGATAGCTGAAGATGTTCTTCTTGTCCGGCACATCGTCCAGGATGCGGGCGATCCGCACCGGCTCGGCGCCGGCGGCCGGGAGCAGCCACAGGTCCCACATCTGCTCGCCGCCCTCCCACGCCTCGGCGGGCTCCTTGTACGGCAGCGTGAAGGTGAGATCCGGCCCCTCGGCGGACGCGGGCACCGTGCAGACCAGCGCCGGTCCCCCTGGGGGCACTTCCCCTGGGGGCACTCCCCCAGCTACCGCTGGGGGTACCCCCACCCGGGCCGCTGGGCCCAGGGGGACTACCGCTGGGAGGTGCCCCCGGTGGCAGCGGGCCTCGGCCACCGCGCCGGCGCCCGGCTTCGCCCCGTACAGCCGCACCCGGACGGTCATCGCGCCGTCGCTCACCCGGATCTCGCCCGCCTCGGCATGCGGGCCGCGCAGCCAGCTGCGGACCGTCAGATTGCCGTGCACGGTCCCGTACGGAATGCGGACGGCCACCGCGGAGCGGCTGGGGTCCGGGCGGCGGTCGACCAGCGAGCGCAGGTCGAGCAGCCCCGGCCGGAGCCGTACCGGCTCGCCGTCGCCGAGGACCGCGTAGGCGTCCCAGCGGCCCTCGGGCAGCGGTACCGAGCTCGGCAGCGCCGCCCTCACATGCCCGTGACCGGCGTGGACGAGGGGCAGCCGCACCTCGTCGGCGGCGCTCTCCCCGCCGCGCCGGCGCAGGACCAGCGCGGCGCCCCAGCTGTCGCCGGGGCCGGACGAGGTGGCGCACTCGGCGATGTCGAAGGTGAGGCCTCCCGCGGAGTCCGCGATGCAGTCGGCGCTGGCGTTCCCGATGCCGCCGGCCAGGGGAGGGACGGACACGGCAGGGGACTCCTTGGCTGGTCTGGTCGGTGGCTGAGCCGGCGCGGAGCGGCCGTCGTCGGGCGCGTGGAGGAAGGGCGGTTCGGGGAAGGTCGTCATGCCGCGCGCTCCTTCCCCAGGGCCGCGCGCCCCGCGTCCCGGAGGGCGTATGCCCCGCCGAGGAGCGCCCCCCGGGTGCGGTGCAGCGAGCCGCGCAGCCGGGCGCGGGCGGTGCCGCGGCCGCCCTTGGCCACCAGATCGGCGAACAGCGACTCGTAGCGCCCGGCGACATGGGAGGGGTCGAAGCGGGCGGACTTGCGTACGGCGGCCTCTCCCATCCGCTGGCGCAGTGCATCGTCGTCAATCAGCTTCAGCAGCGCCGCGGCGATGGCGTCGATGTCGCCGGGTGGCACCAGCAGACCGTCGACACCATCGTCGATGATCTCGCCGGGGCCGTGCGGGCAGTCGGTCGAGACCACCGGCAGGCCGCAGCGCATCGCCTCGACGATGGTCATGCCGAAGGACTCGAGGCTCGAAGTGACCGCGGCGATGGATCCCTTGGCCCACTCCGGTTCGATGGGGTTGGCGGGTCCCATCAATAACACGTGGTTGTACAGGCCCAGTTCGTCGACGAGGGCGCGTAGCTTGGCCTTCTCGGCGCCGCTGCCGTAGATCCGCAGCCGCCAGTCGGGACGGGCGTCGACGACCTGTGCGAACGCCCGGATGAGTAGGTCGTAGCGCTTGACGCGGGCGAGCCGGCCGGCCGCGACCACCCATTTGCCGGTGCCGTCGGCGGGGTCGATAGCGGGGGCTGGCACGCTGTTGGGCAGGGCTTCGACCCGCACGCCGGGCAGCCGCAGTGTGCGGCGGTAGGCCGAGGCGTCGGCTTCGGTGACGGTGGTGACCGCGTCCAGACGGGGGTAGAGGCCGCGCAACTCCCGGCGCAGGGCGGGCGAGTGGCTGTCGAGCGTGAGGTGCTCCTGTCCCACGCGCACCGGGCCGCGCCGGGCGTGACGGGCGAGGTGCACATTGAGGCCGGGGCGGGTGCCGACGAGGACGTCGGCGTCAACCGCGCGCAGATGCCGGGCGATGCGATGGTCCGTCAGCTCGTTGTACTGCTGGTAGCGGCCCTCCGCTTTCGGGAAGACCCGGGCGGGGCGGCGGTATTCGGGACGGTCGCCGTCGTAGGTCGGGCTGTCCTCACGGATGTCGACGAGATGGCTCAGCCGCACCTTGGGACCGGTGTCAAAGACAGGCTGGTCGCGGTGGCGGAACACCGAGACGATCTCAACCTCGTGCTGTTCGGCCAGAGCACGGGCGAGGTTGTAGGTCGTACGGATCGTCCCGCCGATGCCGTACGCGTTGTGAATCAGGAATGAGATGCGCATCCGTCCCCGTATCCCACCGTTCCGCGCGGACAGTCCGTCTCGTCCGCCTACCGATACGTCAGACCAAGGATGTCGGCTGGAGGTTGGGCTTCATCACCGTCTTGTTCCAGAAGAGATACGACATCGGTAGCCAAGGTCGGGAACTTTTTCGACCAGGCGCTCATCACGGTTTGCGCGGCAGCAGGTGAACCGTGCGGTTGGTTTTCTGACATCTCACCACTTCGAACGGCATGGCCATCGGCGCCACCCCACGCACCGTCCCTCCAACGAGCGACAGGCAGAGACCGCCTATCCACCCTCACCGGAGGGTCTCCGCGCGCTTCACCGCGTGAATCGCTCGCCCCCGGACGGCCTGACGGCCGGACGGCCGGGCGGCGGCGCGGCCAGTGCCGCTCAGACGCTCAGCAGCCCGGAATGCCGGGGCCCTCGCCGTTCTTCGGCACCAGGGCACACAGGCTCTTGGCCGACACCTTCCACACACCGTCCTGCAGCACGGAGACACCGGATGCGTCCGGCAGGACGGTCGCGCCCTTGAAGGTGAGGTCGTAGCTGACCCTGGCCCGGGTGGCGGAGGTGAAGGTGACCTCCTTGACCTTCCCCTTCACATCCCGGGTGCGCGCGTCACTGCTGATCGCCTTCAGCGCCGGCTTCAGCAACTCGCCGTTCTCGACGAGGTTCACCTTCTGGTCGACCGGCACGGCGAAGTCGAAGAACTTCTCCCAGTTCTTCCTGATCTGCTGCTCGGCCGCCTTGGGGTCGGCGGGCCGGCCGCCCTTCTGCGTGGCCGTCGGCCGCGGGGTGCCGGTCGCGGTCGGCGCCGTGGGGGACGGACGGCCCTTGCCCCCGTAGCCGCCCCCGCAGGCCGTCGCTCCGCCGGTGAGGAACAGGACTCCAGCTGCCGCCCATGCCGCCGCCCGCGTGTGTACGCACAGCGCCATCCGGGCTCACCACCAGATTCGGTCAGACAATATGGGGCAGTTCGTTCAGAATCGTACTTTGTACTCCCGGTCGCAACATGGGACGGCTACGGCAGCCGGAGCCGGGTACCCACGCTGAGGTGGTTCGGATCCATGATCCGCCCGCCGTTGGCCCGGTGCAGCGCCCGCCAGCCGCCCGGCACGTTGTGGCGCTCAGCGATCGAGTTCAGTGTCTCACCAGGGCGTACGAGGTGCGTACGGTCGCCCAGGCCGTAGCGCTTGGAGCAGACGGGCCAGGCATCCCAGCCCTGGTTGCGGAGGACGGCCTCGGCGATTTTGATCTGCTCCTCGCGGGTTGCGAGGTCCGCGCGCTTGGCGTACCGGAGGCCGCCGTGCTCCTGCCAGGTCGTCTGCCAGAACTGCAGCCCGCCGTAGTAGCCGTTGCCCGTGTTGATGTGCCAGCGGCCGCTGCTCTCGCAGGTGGCGAGGCAGTCCCAGGGGCTCTGGCCGTCGGCGCACTTGTGCGTGCGGGCCGCAGGCCTGGCGGAAGAGGCCTTGCCGGACCGGGCTTTGCCGGAGCGGGCCTTGCCGGGCCGGGCCTTGCCTAACCGGGCCTTGCCGGTCCGGGCCTTGTCGGGCCGGGCCTTGCCGAGCCGGGCCTTGCCGAGCCGGGCCTGGACGGACTGGCTCTTGGCCTTGTCGGGCGCGTCGTTGCCAGACCCGGGGAACTCGGCGTTCGCAACCCCGGGCGCCAGAGCCAGCAGCGCGACGACGGAGGCAATCGGCCTGGTAACACGGTTGTACGACATCGCCACACGCTAGGCAGCCCCGCTTCCGCGATCCGCGGTGCCGCGCCCTGTATACGGTCGAGCCCCACCCGGTCGGACGAAAGGACCAAACGATCGGGTGGGGCTCTTCGGATCACTCAGACCCGGCCTGGGCCGCGGTCAGACCGCGAGCCGCTGGCCAGGCAGGATCAGATCGGGGTCGCTCCCGATCACGGCCTTGTTGGCCGCGTAGATCTTCTTCCAGGTGGTGTTGTGGGCCGCGGCGATGGTGCTCAGGGTGTCGCCGCTGCTGACGCTGTAGTTGGCGCGGCCCTGGCCGCGGTCGGTGTGCTCCTCGGCGCGGACAGCGCCGTGACGGGCCTGCCCGGACGCTTGGGCAGACGCCTTCGGTGCGGACGCGGTGGTCCGGGCTGCCGGGGCCGGCGCCGCGGGAGCGCTGCCGTACGCTCCGGCTCGGGGCGCGCACACGGGCCAGGCACCCCAGCCCTGAGCGGCCTGAACCTTGCCTGCCACCGCGATCTGCTCGGACCGGCTGGCCTGGTCGGCGGTCGGCGCGTAGGCGGAGCCGCCGTACGCCTGCCAGGTGTGGGCGGCGAACTGCAGTCCGCCGTAGTAGCCGTTGCCCGTGTTGATGTGCCAGTTGCCACCGCTCTCGCACTGTGCGATGCGGTCCCACACGCTGCTGTCCGCGGCGTCGGCCGGGCCGGCGGCGGCGAGCAGGGTCAGCGGGACGATCAGGGCGGCCCCGGCGAGCGCCGCTGTCTCACGACGACGTATGGACAATCCATTCCCTCTCCACGAACCCGGGGTCCCCCGGACCGGGGCGGACGGCCGGCGCGTCGGGCGCTGGCGGTCCACCCGGCCCCACCCGCCGAGGGGGCGCTGCGTGGCGCAGCGTGGCGGTGCGTCATGTGTGGTGCGGTCGGCGGGTGTTCCCGGGCGGTGCTCGGTGCACACGGCCGGAGAATCTAGGGAGCCGCTCGCCCTGACTTCAACCAACTCCTCGTCTTTCCAGGCCAGTTGCCCGTTACCTCGGGTATCAACGATTTTTGAGCCAGCCCTGAATCCAGAGATGTCGCATTTTGTCGACCAGGCGATCCGCCCGTCTGTGTCTCACCTCACCGTCGCAAGCTTCTTTCGGTGCTTGGACATTGACATGGAGTGAGGCATTCCGGCCACAATCGTGACCCTCCGCATTGGAGCGATCTGTGCCGTACGAACTGTGCGTGACTCCTGCCACAGATCGCCCGTTGTGCCTCGTATGAGGCCGGGACGTCCGGCGACCACCCCCAGACCGAGGAGCACCCAGTGCCGCGCATGCTCGACGTCAGCAATGACGTACGCGCCGAGATCGGCGATGAAGAAGCCGACCGCCTGATCGCCGGTGAGAACGCCCCGGGCAGCTACGACTGCACCTCCTGCCGTACCCCCGGCGACGCCGAGCAGGAGCGCACCAGCACCGTGCTGTTCGTCGGCGAGGAGACGGCGGTGCTGGCCTTCGCTCACGCCACCTGCATCCCCTCGCAGGTCGTCCCCGTCTCGGAAGAGCAACTGCAGGGCGCTGTACGCAGCATCACCGGCGAGGGCGGCGCCATGGGGACCTCCGCCTCCGCGCCTCTCGCTCCCCCGATCCCCGTGCCCGCGGACCTTCAGGCGAGCCCCCGACAGGCAGTGATCGGCGTCACCAGCGGCCTCGTCCTGATCGACGGCGAACTCCACCCCGCGCTCGTCGCCGAGCCCACCGGCCCGATCGCCCGCCCAGGGACCGACGGCATCAGCGACGAGTTCCTGCCGTTGCTGATCGAGCAGGGCTTTCAGCCGGTGACGCACCTCAGTGGGCTGCCCGGGCAGCTGTACGGCTGGTCCGTGCTGCTGGCCATGGGCAAGCTGCACGCCGTGCTTCAGCCGGGCCAGGGCGGCTCCACCATCGCGTGGTGGCAGGCACACCAGCCGATGACCGTGACCGAGGGCTGGCGGGCGGCCGCCAACAGGTCCTCCAAGGTCCTTCTCTTGGCCGCCCCGGCCGGGTCGATCGGCCACCAGCCACGTGAGGACCTGCTGCGCGATGCCTTGGACAAGGCCGCCGCGAACGGCAGGCTCGTCGCCGCGGTGATGCCCCTGGCGGGCACATGACCATGACCGCCGCCGACGGCCGGGGCGAGGGGGCGGGGCCCGTCCTTCGCCCCGCCATCGACCACACTCGGCCACACACGCGCCGAACAGGCATTTTCGCCCCGCGCCCGCATCCCATGGGCCGCATGGTCGTTGGCAGATACGTGCACACATACGACCCCGCGGTACGGTCGCCGTACCAGAGCCCCATCCCCGGTATGCGTCCTTCGCAGGAAATGTCGTCGTCCCACCAGTCGGCCACGCCGATCTACGACGCGCTGTATGCCGAGTACCGCAGCAGGTTCCGGGCCCTGCCCGGCGACCGCTCGGGTGAGGAGGACCTGGGGTTCGAGCCGTTCGGCATCCGCGAGCACCACGGCTCATGGGACCGCATCGGGGAGTGGGAGCGCGTCGCCTCCTGGGACGCCGCCGGCCGGCAGCAGGTGGCGCCTGTGAGTGCACCTCCGGTGGCGACGGGGGGAAACGGCTGGAGCAGGGTCCGCCTTCCCGCGGCGCTACCGCCCGGACCGCGCGACAACCGAGGGCCCAGGCTGTAGTTCGACAGCCCGGGCCCCTGCCCGTCTCGCCTACCGCTTCTCCCCCGGCCGCCCGGTACTACTTCTTGCGGCCGCGCTTCTCGCGCACCCGGACCGACATATGGATCGGCGTGCCCTCGAAGCCGAACTCCTCACGCAGCCGCCGCTCGATGAAGCGGCGGTAGCCGGCCTCCAGGAAGCCGGAAGCGAAGAGCACGAATCGCGGCGGCCGCGTCCCGGCCTGCGTCCCGAAGAGGATGCGGGGCTGCTTGCCGCCGCGGATCGGGTGCGGATGGGCGGCGACGAGCTCGCCGAGGAAGGCGTTGAGCCGGCCGGTCGGCACCCGGGTCTCCCACCCGGCCAGGGCCGTCTCGATCGCCGGGACCAGCTTCTCCATGTGGCGGCCCGTACGCGCCGAGATATTCACCCGCGGCGCCCACGTGACCTGCACCAGGTCCTGCTCGATCTCGCGCTCGAGGTAGTAGCGGCGCTCCTCGTCGATGGTGTCCCACTTGTTGTAGGCGATGACCAGCGCGCGCCCGGCCTCGACGGCCATGGAGATGATGCGGGTGTCCTGGACGCTGATCGTCTCGCCGGCGTCGATGAGGACCACCGCGACCTCGGCCTTCTCCACGGCAGCGGCCGTACGCAGCGAGGCGTAGTAGTCCGCCCCCTCCTGGAGGTGGACGCGGCGCCGGATGCCGGCCGTGTCGACGAACTTCCAGGTCTTTCCGCCGAGTTCGATGAGCTCGTCGACGGGGTCGCGGGTGGTGCCGGCGATCTCGTTGACGACCACCCGCTCCTCGCGCGCCACCTTGTTCAGCAGCGAGGACTTGCCGACGTTCGGGCGGCCGATGAGGGCGACGCGGCGCGGCCCGCCGACCCCGGGGCCGAAGGTCTGGGCGGGCGCGTCCGGCATCGCCTTGAGCACCTCGTCGAGCATGTCGCCGGTGCCGCGGCCGTGCAGCGCGGAGACCGGGAACGGCTCACCCAGGCCCAGGGACCACAGCATGGCGGCGTCGGCCTCACCGGAGGGGCCGTCGACCTTGTTGGCACACAGGATGACGGGCTTGCCCGCCCGGCGCAGCAGCTTGACGACGGCTTCGTCGGTGTCGGTGGCGCCGACCGTGGCGTCCACGACGAACACGACCGCGTCGGCGGCCTCGATGGCGAACTCGGCCTGGGCGGCGACAGCCGCGTCGATGCCGAGCACGTCCTGCTCCCAGCCGCCGGTGTCGACGACCTTGAAGCGGCGGCCGGCCCACTCCGCCTCGTACGTCACGCGGTCGCGGGTGACGCCCGGCCGGTCCTCGACCACCGCCTCACGGCGGCCGATGATCCGGTTCACCAGGGTCGACTTACCGACATTCGGACGGCCGATGACGGCGAGGACCGGCAGCGGGCCGTGCCCGGCGGCGGCGAGGTCGCCCTCGACCTCCTCGAGGTCGAAGCCCTCCTGCGCGGCGAGCTCCATGAACTCCGCGTACTCGGCGTCGCCAAGCTCACCGTGCTCGTCGCCGATGTGGATCTCGTCGTTCATGAAGTCTTCGTCCTCGTTCTTTGCAGCAGTGCCAAGTTGCGGCCGTCGCCGCGTGGCAGCCCTTACGGCTCACCACTCAAGTGTCATCTAGCAGCGCCCGGTGGAACGCTTCGCGTTTTCCAGATGGGCGGTCAGCCGCTCCTGGATCCGCACCGTGGCCTCGTCCAGGGCCTTACGGGTCCTCGTGCCGCTGCCGTCGCCGGCGGCGAAGGGATCCCCGAACACCACATCGATCCGGCTGCGCAGCGGCGGCAGCGCGGGTATCGCGCGGCCGCGCCGCTCATTGCTGCCGAGCACCGCGACCGGCATGATCGGCGCGCCGGAGCGCACCGCGAAGTAGGCGAGCCCGGCCCGCAGCGAGGCGAAGTCGCCGTCGCCGCGGGTGCCCTCCGGGAAGATGCCCAGCACACCGCCGCGCTCCAGTACGGCCAGCGCCCCGTTGATCGCGGTGCGGTCGGCGCTCGTACGGTCCACCTTCAGCTGGCCGATCCGGTGCAGGAACGGGCCGAGCGGGCCGACGAACGCCTCCTTCTTGATCAGGAAGTGCACCGGACGGGGTGCGGTTCCCATCAGCATCGGGCCGTCGATGTTGTGGGAGTGGTTGACGGCGAGGATGACGGGCCCCGAGGCGGGGACCCGCCAGGCGCCGAGCACCCGCGGCCGCCACAGTCCGTGCATCACCGAGATGCCCATCCGGCGTCCCACCGCGGCTCCCGCCACGCTGGGCACGGTGTCGGAAGCGCTCACTGAGCCCGCTTCTCCTCGATGAGCGTCACCACGCACTCGATGACCTGCTCGAGGGTGAGCTCGGTGGTGTCAACCTCGACCGCGTTGTCGGCCTTGGCCAGCGGCGAGGTCTTACGGCTGGAGTCGGCGGCGTCGCGCTTGGCAAGCGCCGCCTGAGTGGCGGCCAGGTCGGCGACGTCCTTGCCCTTGAGCTCACCGCTGCGCCGGGCGGCACGGACCTCCGGCGAGGCGGTGAGGAAGATCTTCAGGTCGGCGTCGGGGAGGACGGTGGTGCCGATGTCGCGGCCCTCGACGACGATGCCGCGCTCGGCGGTCAGGGCGGTGGTGCGCTGCAGCTCGGTCACCAGGGCCCGTACCTCCGGGACGGCGCTGACCACGCTCACCGCGGAGGTGACTTCCTTGGACCGGATCGGGCCGGAGACGTCCACACCGTCAACGGTGATGGTGGGCGCGGACGGGTCCGTGCCGGAGACGATCACCGGCTTGGCGGCCGCGGTGGCGACAGCGGTGGCGTCGTTGACGTCGACGCCGTTGTTCAGCATCCACCAGGTGATCGCGCGGTACTGGGCGCCGGTGTCCAGGTAGCTGAGGCCAAGCTTGGCGGCCACGGCCTTCGACGTGCTGGATTTGCCCGTGCCGGAGGGGCCGTCGATGGCGACAATCACTGTTGCCGGTGCGGTCCGGGCGGCGGTTTCCACGGTGACGAACACCTTTCGTGTACACGGGCGGGTCGGCGGGGGCCTCTCCCCCGGCCTGCGGCGGGGGGACACCCACCCAGCATGGGCTGGGAGAGCAATAAGCCTTCGGACAAGGTTACTGTCTGCCGGGCCCACCCTGTGACGGCCGTCCCGACTCCGCACCCCGGTCCCCCTGCCGGATGGACTGGCCGCGTGCACTGCCGGACTCCGTCCGTCGGGCGCGGGTTACTGCCGGATCGACCAGCCCCTCTCGCGGAGGGCGGCGGTGAGCGCGGGGGCCGCCGTCGGTTCGACCATGATCTGCACCAGACCCGCCTGCTGGGCGGTCGCGTGCTCGATCCGTACGTCCTCGATGTTGATCCCGGCCTGTCCGGCGTCCGCGAAGAGCCGGGCCAGCTCGCCCGGCTGGTCGCCGATGAGCGCCGTGACGACCTCGTACGTGGCCGGAGCGGCGCCATGCTTGCCCGGCACCCGTTCGCGCCCGCTGTTGCCGCGCCGCAGCACGTCCTCGATGCTCGTCGCGCCGTCCCGCCGCTTGTCGTCGTCGGCGGACTGCAGGGAGCGCAGGGCCCGCACCGTCTCGTCCAGGTCGGCGGCGACCGCGGCGAGTATGTCGGCGACCGGCCCGGGATTGGCGGACAGGATGTCGATCCACATGGCCGGGTCGGAGGCCGCGATCCGGGTCACATCCCGGATGCCCTGCCCGCACAGCCGTACGGCCGCCTCATCGGCCCCCTCCAGCCGGGCCGCGACCATGCTCGACAGCAACTGCGGGGTGTGGGAGACCAGGGCGACGGCACGGTCGTGGGCTTCAGCGTCCATCACCACCGGGATGGCCCGGCACAGGGCGACGAGCTCCAGCGTCAGGTTGAGCACCTCGGTGTCGGTGTCGGCGGTCGGCGTCAGCACCCAGGGCCGCCCCTCGAAGAGGTCGGCGGTGGCGGCGAGCGGCCCGGAGCGCTCCCGCCCGGCCATCGGGTGCGTGCCCAGGTACTGCCGCAGATCGCCACCCAGTTCCTCCAGCTCGCGCCGCGGCCCGCCCTTGACGCTGGCGACGTCGATGTAGCCGCGGGCGATACCGCGGCGCTGCGCGTCGGCGACCGTGGTGGCGACGTGCGCGGGCGGCACGGCGACGATGGCCAGGTCGACCGGGCCCTCCGGCTCCTCGTCGGTGCCGGCGCCGAGCGCCGCCGCGGTGCGGGCCTGGGCCGGGTCGTGGTCCACGAGGTGGACCCGGACCCCGCGTCCGGCCAAGGCCAGTGCGGCAGAGGTGCCGATCAGACCGGTACCGATGACGACGGCGGTTCTCACTGAGCGATGTCCTTGCGGAGGGCGGCTGCGGCACCCAGGTAGACGTGGGCGATCCGGGACTTGGGCAGGTCGGTCTCGACGTGCGCCAGGATGCGGACCACGCGAGGCATGGCGCCCTTGATGTCCAGCTCCTGTGCACAGATCAGCGGCACGTCCACGATACCGAGCTTGCGGGCGGCGGCCGCCGGGAAGTCGCTGTGCAGATCGGGAGTCGCGGTGAACCAGACGCTGATCAAGTCGTCGGCCGTCAGCCCGTTGCGCTCCAGAACGGCGGTGAGCAGCCGGCTGACCTGCTCGTCCATGTGTTCGGCCTCGTCCCGCTGCAGCTGCACGGCTCCACGGACCGCTCGTACCGCCACGATTGTGCTCCCTCTCGGTGGGCGTACTCCCCCTGTTTCGGCTCTGCGCGCCGTCCAGGGTAGCCAGGCATCCGGGGCAACAGCCGTCGTGACCGCCCTGCGAGACGGCCGGCCGCGGCGGCGGGCGGGCGGTGCGGGGGGTGGGGTAGAACGATGCGCATGATCTTCCATGTGGTGCCGCTGGACGACTGGCTGGCCGTACCGGAGCGCCCGTACGCGCCTGGCTCGCTCGCCGACGACAGTTTCGTCCACTGCGCCCCCGACGAGGCCACCGCGCTCGCCGTGGCCGACGCGTTCTACCGCCGGGCGGTCGGCCCGCTGATGGTGCTGCTGATCGATGAGCAGTTGCTGGACTCCGCGGTCCGCTGGGAGCCGGCCCATCCCGCGCCGCTGCCGGGTACCGCGCCGGGCGCCCTGTTCCCGCACGTGTACGGGCATGTCAACCGGACGGCAGTGGTCGGCATGCTGGAGGTCGAACGGGACGAGCAAGGCCGTGCCCTGCGCCTGGCCGCCTGGTCCTGATACACACGCAGTCCTGCCGCGGATCGGGGGGGTGCCGAGGCGGTCGGTCACCAGGCGGGGACGCCGTCCCACAGCGCTCCCAGCTCCAGCAGCTCATCCCGGTGCTCGACGCGCCCGGCCCAGTCGCGCGGCCAGGCGTCCGCTCCGTGGTGGGCGCCCGCGAACGCGCCCGCCAGCGTGGCGACGGAGTCGGAGTCACCGGAGGAGCAGGCGGCCCGGCGCAGCGGCGTGATCGGCTCGTCGGGGAACAGCAGGAAGCACAGCAGCCCGGTGGCCATCGCCTCCTCCGCGACCCAGCCCGCGCCCGTGGCCTGGCAGGGGTCGGCCTCCGGGTCGGGCTCTCGCAGGGCGTCTTGGAGCCGGTCGAGGGCCTGCAGACAGTCGTCCCAGCCGCGCTCGATGAAGTCGAGGGGATGGTGGTCGACTGCGCGCTGCCACAGATCGCCGAGCCAGCGCTCGTGGTAGCGGCTGCGGTTCTCGTGCGCATAGTCCCGCAGCAGCCCGACGAGCTCGGCGGGCTGGGCGCCCTGGGCGAGGACGTACACCGCGTGGGCGGTGAGGTCGCTGGCGGCCAGAGCGGTGGGGTGGCCGTGGGTGAGCGCCGCCTGCAGCTGGGCAGCGCCCGCGCGCTGCCTGTCGGAGAGTCCGGGGGCGAGGCCGATCGGCGCGACTCGCATATTGGCCCCGCAGCCCTTGGACCCGATCTGGCTCGCCTTCTGCCAGGGCCGGTCCTCCTCGTCGAGGAGGCGGCAGGCGGCGAGGCAGGTGCGGCCGGGGGCCCGGTTGTTCTCGGGCGAGTGGAACCAGTCGACGAACTCCTCGCGTACGGGCCGTGCGAGCCGCAGGGCTGCGAGGTAGCCGCGGTCCATCGCGGTGCGCAGGCCGCGGCCGAGGGCGAGCGTCAGCTGCGTGTCGTCGGAGACGTACGCGGGGGTGGGCAGCTCCATGTGCCGCCACGGCCCGGTTTCGGCGAGGATCGAGGGCACATCGTTGAACTCGGTCGGGAAGCCGAGAGCGTCACCGAGCGCGAGCCCGATGAGGGCGCCGGTCGCAGCCTGCCTCATGCGAGCCATCCTCACGCCACGGACGCCCCACGGGCCAGTGCCCCCCGCCTGCCGCGGGCTGCTCCCCCACCCCGCTCAACCCCCGAGAAGGGCGGGGCAGGGGAAACAACAGGCAACGAGGGGCGCCTAGTGCCGCTTCAGCCAGGGTTTGCCCCGCTCGCCGCCCTGGCGCGGCCATCTGCTGCGTTGCCCGATCGACCGAGTAGGCCCACTACGAGGCCGATCCGGCGCCTTGCAGCTGACCGCACCAGGTCACCTCGCTTCTACCGGGCAAACCCTGGCTGACGCGGCACTAGAGTTCGACCTCGCGCATCAGCATGCCGACCTCCGTGTTCGTCAGCCGGCGCAGCCAGCCCGACTTCTGGTCGCCGAGCGCGATCGGGCCGAAGCTGGTGCGGACCAGCTTGTCGACCGGGAAGCCCGCCGCGGCGAGCATCCGCCGCACGATGTGCTTGCGCCCCTCGTGCAGGCTCACCTCGACCAGGTAGTTCTTCCCGGTGTTCTCGACGACCTTGAAGTGGTCCGCGCGGGCATAGCCGTCTTCCAGCTGGATGCCGTTCTTCAGCTTCTTGCCGAGATCGCGCGGGATCGGCCCCTGGATCGCGGCGAGGTAGGTCTTCGGCACGCCATAGCGCGGGTGGGTCAGCCGGTGGGCCAGCTCACCGTGATTGGTGAGCAGGATGATCCCCTCGGTCTCGGTGTCGAGGCGGCCGACGTGGAACAGCCGCGTCTCGCGGTTCGTCACATAGTCGCCGAGGCACTGGCGCCCCTCCGGGTCCTCCATGGTGGAGACGACACCGGCAGGCTTGTTCAGCGCGAAGAACAGGTACGACTGGGTGGCGACCGTCAGGCCGTCCACCTTGATTTCATCCTTCTCCGGGTCGACGCGCAGGCCCTGCTCCGTGACGATCTTGCCGTTGACTTCGACGCGGCGCCGCTCGATCAGCTCCTCGCAGGCGCGGCGGGAGCCCATGCCCGCGCGGGCGAGCACCTTCTGCAGCCGCTCGCCCTCGGGCTCGCCGAAGGTCTTGGGCAGCTTGACCGGGGGCTTGCTGTGGCGGGCCCGGTTGCGCTCCTCGATCTGCGCCTCGTACTCGCGGGGACGCGCGGGGGCCGAGCCCCGGCCGCGGCCCTGGCCGCCGGCCTTCGGGGCGGGCCCACCCTTGCCGTGGCCGCCCCTGCCCGGGGCACCCTTACCACCCTTGCCGCCCGCGGAGGGCCCACCGGAGGGCTTGCCCCCCACGTCGTAGCGGCGCTCCTCGGGACGGGGGCGACCCGCGCGCTGCTTGCCGCGCCCACCCGCACCTGACCGGCCACGAGAGCCACTCGTGCCCCCGCCCCCGTAGTTCCGGTTACTGTTCCTGCCGCTGCTTCGCATCAATGATCCGTCTAAGAGTCGTCGCCGCTGTCGTCTACGTCGAACGACGGCATGCCCTCCTGGCTCTCGCCTTCGACCGCGTCCGCCTCCGGGAGGAAGGGCGCGAGCTCGGGGAGCTCGTCCAGGCCGCGCAGGCCCATTCGCTCCAGGAAGTAGTTCGTCGTCCTGTACAGGATCGCACCTGTTTCGGGTTCCGTGCCCGCCTCCTCGACCAGCCCGCGCTGCAGAAGAGTCCGCATGACGCCGTCGCAGTTCACGCCGCGTACGGCCGAGACCCGTGAGCGGCTGACCGGCTGGCGGTACGCGACCACGGCCAGCGTCTCCAGCGCGGCCTGGGTGAGCCGGGACTGCTGGCCGTCCAGTACGAAGCCTTCGACGGCGTCCGCGTATTCGGGCCGGGTGTAGAACCGCCAGCCGCCGGCGACCAGGCGCAGATCGAACCCGCGGCCCTGGGCGGTGTACTCGTCGGACAGCTCACGCAGCGCGGCGGCGACAGCGCGGCGCGGGCGCTGCAGCACCTTGGCGAGGTGCTCCTCGGTGGCGGGCTCGTCGACCACCATGAGGACCGCCTCCAAGGCGGGCTTCAGGTCGAGCTCGGCGACGGAGGAGGCGCTCGCCGGCGGCGGCGACGGGTCGGCCCCGGAAGCCCCGGAAGCCCCGGAAGCGCCGGAAGCGCCGGAAGCCCCGGAAGCCCCGGGAGCCCCGGAAGCCCCGGCGTGCTCGGACGGCTGGGCGAGCTCGGTGGGGCCGGGGGCCGCTTCGGCCTGCTGCGGCGCATCTGCCGCGTTGGTCGCGTCCACGTCGCTCATTGGAGGACCATCCCTCATGCCTTCTCCTTCTCCTTCCGTCCGGCCTCTGCGGCCCGCTGCTCCGGCGTCTGGTCGAACTCGTCGGTGACGACCGGCTGCGCCCCGTCGGCAGCCCCGGTCCAGCGGACCAGCAGCAGTCCGAGCGCATCCTGCTGTTCGAGGGCGACGGCGCGCTCCCGGTAGAGCTCGAGCAGGGCGAGGAACCGGGCGACGACGGTGAGGGTGTCCGGTGCGTCCTCGGTGAGCGCCTGGAAGCTCGCCTCGCCCGCCTCACGGAGCCGTGCGATCATCACCTCCGCCTGCTCGCGGACGCTGACCAGCGGGGCGTGGATGTGGTCGACGTACACCTGCGGCTTGGGCTTGGGCTGCATCGCCTTCACGGCGAGCTTGGCGAAGCCGTCGGGGCCGATGCTGATGACGACCTCGGGCAGTAGCTCGGCGTGGTGCGGCTCCAGACCGACGGTACGGGGGTGGCGGCGGGCCTCGGCCAGCAGCCGCTCGCTGAAGATATCGGCGATCTGCTTGTACGCGCGGTACTGGAGCAGGCGTGCGAACAGCAGGTCGCGCGCCTCGAGCAGGGCGAGGTCGGCCTCGTCCTCGACCTCGGCGGCGGGCAGCAGCCGGGCCGCCTTGAGATCGAGGAGGGTGGCGGCGACGACCAGGAACTCGGTGGTCTGGTCGAGGTCCCAGTCGGGGCCCATGGCGCGGATGTGCGCCATGAACTCGTCGGTCACCTTCGAGAGGGCCACCTCGGTGACGTCCAGCTTGTGCTTCGAAATCAGCTGCAGCAGAAGATCGAAGGGCCCTTGGAAGTTCGCCAACCGCACGGTGAACCTCCCGGAACCCTCCTCCTCGGGCCCGGCCCCCTCGCCGGCTTCCGCCTCACCGGCCCGCGGGGCCTCGGCCCCACCGTCGGCCGCTTCGGAGCGCGAGGCGTCGCTCCCCAGGGCCGACTCGGCCGGATGCCCGTCGCGGGGTACCGGCGGCCCGGACACCGACCGTACGGATTCGCCCCGCACGCCACCGACAGCCGCGACCGCCGCCGGCTCCCCGTCGGCGGCCGGCTCCGCCGCCGACGCCCGAGCGGCACGCGGCAGCGACGTGTGGGCACCGGGCTCCGCCTCGGCGTCGGCGCTCGCCGACCCGCTTGGCTCAGGCATCGCCCCGCGACCACCTGCCCGCGCCGCCCCACCGGGCTCCTCGCCGGCGGCCGGTGCCGTACGCGACCGCGGCTGGTGGCCCACCGCGCGAGCAGCCGCTCCGTCCGCTTCGGCGGGCTCCGCCGGAGCCGGTTCGGTCGTCGGCGCGGGCCCTGCGGCCCGAGGGGCGCCCACGGGTGCCGCAGCCGGCTCAGGACGCCGTACGTCACCTTCGGCGGCGGCCGGAGGCTGCTCCGGCGCGGCAGCGTCCCCCGCGGCGGGCGGAGCCGTGCCAGGCCCGCGGCCGAGCGCCCGGCGGGGCGTACGGGCCCGCGGCGCGGGGTGATCGTTCGTCGGCATACGGTCGGTCCAGGGTGCTGGGGTGTCCCGAGCGTACGGCCCGGGGGCGGGCTCCCCGGCCGGAGGCCAGGGCGCAGCCGCGGAACCGCAGGCTATCTCGCCTCGCCCGGGGCCCGGGGGACCTGGGCCGCGTCAGCGCCCGCGCAGGCGCCGCACCAGGATGCTCGCGTCGCCGCGCGACTCGAGGTCCGCCAGCACGACCGCGACCGCCTCGCGGACGATCCGCCCGCGGTCGACTGCGAGCCCGTGCTCGCCACGCAGCACCAGCCGCGCATGTTCGAGGTCCATGAGCTCCTCGGCGGAGACATAGACGGTGATCTTCTCGTCGTGGCGCTCACGGCCGCTGGGCCGGCGGTTCGCCGCACGGGTACGGCGGCGGGGCGCGGCCGCGGACTGGGCCGCGGCGGTGGCGGAGCCCGGTGCGCCGCCCGACTGCGGGCGGCCGGCGGCCGGTACGGAACCGGACGAGGCTGAGGCGTCCCGCGTGGTGCGGCCCTTGGCCCGGGCCTGTGCGGCGGTGCGCAGCTCGGCGGGGGTCGCCTCCCCGCTCTCGCGACCGCTGTGCTCGACGGAGTCGGAATCGGTGTCGGCGGCCGGTCCGGTGCCGGAGCCCGTGTCGCCGTCGTCGCCGCGCCCCCCGGAACCGGCGGTGCCGCCGTCCTTCCCTGGGGGCGACGGCTGCGCCGAGGGGTCGGCCTCCCTGGCCGGGGCCGGCACCCGCGGTGCGGGCGCGGCGGATCCGGCCGGTGTCTCTCCGTTGGCGTGATGTCGGGTGGACCCAGGAGACGACGCCTGCAGCGCCATCCCTCCGGTGGTGCGGAACAGTTCGTCGGCTCCCGGAAGACTCACTCGGCGTGGCACCGGGCGAGCACCTCCCTGGCGAGCTGGCGATACGCGGCGGCGCCGACGGAGTTGGAGGCGTAGGTGGTGATCGGCTCACCCGCGACCGTGGTCTCTGGGAAGCGGACCGTGCGGCCGATGACCGTGTGGTAGACATGATCGTCGAACGCCTCGACGACCCGCGCGAGCACCTCACGGCTGTGCACCGTACGCGAGTCGTACATCGTGGCGAGGATGCCGTCCAGCTCCAGGTCGGGGTTCAGCCGCTCCTGCACCTTCTCGATCGTCTCGGTGAGCAGCGCGACGCCGCGCAGGGCGAAGAACTCGCACTCGAGCGGCACGATCACCTTGTGCGCCGCGGTGAGCGCGTTGACGGTCAGCAGACCGAGCGAGGGCTGACAGTCGATCACGATGTAGTCGTAGTCGGCGATCAGCGGCTTGAGCGCCCGCTGCAGCGTCGACTCACGGGCGACCTCGCTGACCAACTGCACTTCAGCGGCTGACAAATCGATATTGCTGGGCAGCAGGTCCATGTTGGGAACGGCTGTCTTGAGGAGCACCTCGTCGGCCGACATGCCGCGTTCCATGAGGAGGTTGTAGACCGTCAGGTCCAGCTCCATCGGGTTGACCCCGAGTCCCACGGACAGCGCGCCCTGCGGGTCGAAGTCGACCAGCAGCACCCGGCGGCCGTATTCGGCCAGCGCCGCACCCAGGTTGATGGTCGAGGTGGTCTTGCCGACCCCGCCCTTCTGGTTGCACATCGCGATGATCTTCGCCGGGCCGTGGTCGGTGAGCGGGCCCGGGATGGGAAAGTACGGCAGCGGGCGCCCAGTTGGGCCGATGCGCTCCCGGCGCTGACGGGCAGCGTCCGGGGCGAGCGTGGCCGCGTATTCCGGGTCGGGCTCGTACTCCGCGTCGGGGTCGTAGAAGTGCCCTTCGGGCAGGTCGTCGTAGTCGGCGAACCGGGCGGGATCGGTGCCGCCCGGGTCCCCGGCCATGGCGTTCACTTGATGGCCGTCCATGCTGTGGTGGGCTGTCTGGTGGGTTGCGAAGGTGTGGACCGCGACGGAGCCGACCGTCTCGAGCCCCGACGAACCCTGGCCCCGCGCAGCCATTCCTGGTTGACCACCCCCGGGAGTAAATGTCGACTCATTCACAAGTCGTCGTACCTCCTTGGGCGTGACCAGGAAACTTTATCGATAGGTCAGCGTGACACCATGCCGACGGTTGGCGACTCTATGGCGTGTCGACGGTTCACAGCAACACAATCCGCCGGACCCGGCAGGATGTGTCGGCCATCGAACGCCCCGCTGTCAAGGGCGTTAGGACCGTGCCACCGATGTTTCACAACGGCGCGAGGTGGCTAAAGAGTTACGGCTCGCGGCGAGTTGACGGAGCGCTGAAGCGGTCCGGACATGCGTCCGGCCGGACCCTGCTTCACAAGGTCCGGCCGGACACACGGTGTTGGCGATGTTGACGACGTGGGTTGACGCCGTCCGGGCTGATGACCCGCAGATCAGCCGAGGAGCGTGCTCAGTTCGACGTGCGGCAGGTCGTGGGCCTCCGCGACCTCACGGTAAACCACCTGTCCGTCATGGGTGTTGAGGCCCTTGGCCAGCGCGGCGTCGCGGCGCAGCGCCTCCCGCCAGCCGCGGTTGGCCAGCTCCACGATGTACGGCAGCGTGGCGTTGGTCAGGGCGTACGTCGAGGTGTTCGGCACCGCGCCCGGCATGTTGGCGACGCAGTAGAAGACCGAGTTGTGGACCTGGAAGGTCGGCTCGGCGTGGGTGGTGGGATGCGAGTCCTCGAAGCAGCCGCCCTGGTCGATCGCAATGTCGACAAGGACACTTCCCGGCTTCATCCGCGAGACGAGCTCGTTGCTCACCAGCTTCGGCGCCTTCGCACCCGGGATCAGCACCGCGCCGACGACCAGGTCGGCGTCGAGGACGGCCTTCTCCAGCTCGAAGACGTTGGAGACGATCGTCTGGACCTTGGCGCCGAAGATCTTGTCGGCCTCACGCAGCTTGTTGATGTCCTTGTCGAGCAGCGTGACGCGGAAGCCCATGCCGATGGCGATCTGCGCGGCGTTCCAGCCGGAGACACCGCCGCCGATGATGACGGCCTTGGCCGGGGAGACGCCCGGGACACCGGCGGGGAGCACACCACGGCCGCCGGCCGGACGCATCAGGTGGTACGCACCGACCTGCGGGGCGAGGCGGCCCGCCACCTCGGACATCGGGGCGAGCAGCGGCAGCGCGCGGTTGGCGAGCTCCACGGTCTCGTACGCGATGGCGGTGGTGCCGGACTCCAGCAGCGCGTCGGTGCACTCCTTGGAGGCGGCCAGGTGCAGGTAGGTGAAGAGCGTCTGGTCCTTGCGGAGACGGTGGTACTCCTCCTCGACCGGCTCCTTGACCTTGAGCACCAGATCGGCGATGCCCCAGACCTCGTCGGCGGTGCCGAGGATGCCGGCGCCGGCTGACGTGTACTCCTCGTCCGTGATGGAGGAGCCGAGTCCAGCGCCCTGCTCCACGAAGACCTGGTGACCGTTGCGGACCAGCTCGTGCACGCCGGCGGGCGTGATGGCCACGCGGAACTCGTTGTTCTTGACCTCGCGGGGGATGCCGACCTTCACGTCGATCACGGTCCTTGATTCAGGGGGATTACATACAAACCCCAGCATGCGACTGCATACCGGTAAGCACCGCTCCTATGGGGCGGCTCAACCAGTCTATTGAAGGATGTCCCGCTGTCTAGCCTTTCAAAGCACTAATCTTCAGTGCAGGCGCTACGGATTTCGTAGGCGGAACGGGGTCCATCGCCTAGGAGAGTCTCAGCCGCACCCCGATGCAGCCTTGCGGCAGCGGGATCCCCGAGCGCCTCGAGGGTGTCCGCCATCCGTAGCTGCACCGCGGCCTGCAGCCGCTGGTCTCCCGCTCTTCTCGCCCAGGACAGCGCCTCGCGGGCTGTGCGCAGGGCCTCCTCGGGCCGTCCGGCACACTCGTGCACCCGCGCCGTCTCCGCGAGCGCCCGCGCGTGGCCCTGGGGGTCGCGCAGTCTGCGGTGACCGGCCGCGGCGGCCCGCCACTCCCGCAGCGCCTCGGCCCAGCGGCCGGCGCAGGTGTACACCTCGCCCAGCCGCCCGTACAGCCGCGTCGCCTCGGCCAGCTCGTCCCGGGACAGCCGGAGCGTCAGCGCGCGCCCGTACCAGTCGGCGGCCCGCTGCCAGTCTCCCAGCTCCTGGTACGCGCGGCCCAGGGACTCCAACGCGCGGCCGGTCAGCGGCCCGTCGCCGGCGGCGCGTGCGGCGTCCAGCGCGCCCCGGTAGCGGCTGAGCGCCTTCGCGGTCCGGCCCGCCGCCTCGTCGAGATCGGCCAGGTTGAGCAGCGCCGCTGCCTGCTCCAGCGGCAGGCCCCGCCGCTCGGCGACCTCGAGCACCAGCTGGTGCAGCGGATACAGCTCCGGTGCGGCCCCCTCACTCCCCCGGTGCGCGATCAGCGCCCGGGTGAGCGCGGAGACCAACCGCCGAGCCTGGGTGTCCAGTTCGCCGTCCTCCACGGCCACAGCGGCCGCGGCCAGCAGCGCCGGCAGCCGTGAGTCGAGCCAGCCGACGGCAGCCTGGGGAGACGGGAAGCGCAAGGCCCGCGGCAGCTCCGCCGGCTTCCGGCGGGCCGGGGAGTCGACGGGCTCAGCGATCGCCCGGCAGGACTGCAGCTGTCGTACGGTCCGCTCCAGCATCCTGGCGCGCGCCAGCTGCACCTCGGCCGACCGCTCCTGCTCCCGCAGCCGGGTGCGCAGCAGCGGCACCAGGCAACCCGGCAGCAGGTACAGCCCGTCGTGCGGTCCGTCGTGCGGTCCGTCGTGCGGCGCGCTCGCAGGCCGCAGCAGGCCGTGCGCGGCGAAGTCGTGGAGGGTGGACTGCGCCACGGAGACCGAGCACCCGGTCAGCGCGGAGGCGATATGCGCATCGACGAATCCGGCCGGGGCGAGCACCAGCAGCCGCAGCATCCGGGCCACGGGCTGCGGCAGGGACTCGTACACCAGCCGGAAGGCGCGGTCCGTCGGCCGGGAGCCGCCGGGCACGGGCGGCGGCAGATCGCGCAGCCGCTGCGTCACATCGGCGACCGAAGCGAGCGGCCGGGCAGCGAGCCAGCCGCCGACGAGGACGAGCGCGGCGGGCTGCCCCGCGCACTCCTCGACAAGGGCGTCGGCGGCCCGCGGGTCGCAGGTGATCCGGGTGTGGCCCGAGTACTGGGCGAGCAGCTGGACGGCTGCGGCCTGGCCGAGCCCGCCGAGGGCGCAGGGCCGTACGCCGGGGATGCCGGTGAGCGGCCCTTCGGCCGTCGCCAGCACCAGGCAGTCCGGGGCGTCCGGGATCAGCGGATCCACCTGCTCGGCGTCGGCGGCGTCGTCGAGGAGCAGCAGGGCGCGCCGTCCGGCGAGGGCGCCGCGCAGCACCTCGGTCACCTCGTCCTCGTCGGCACCGGGGGCCGCGCTCACCCCGAGCGCGTCGAGCAGGTCGCGCGCGGTGCGCCAGGTGGGTACGGGCTCCCCGGTGGGCGCGGTGAGCCTGGCCCGCAGCACCCCGTCGGGATAGCCGGCCGCCACCCGGCCGGCGAACTCCTCGGCGAGTGCGGTACGGCCCGAGCCGGGGCGGCCGGCGATGAGCAGCACCCTGCTGCGTACGGCTTTGCGGCCGGAGAGGGTGTCGAGTCCGGCCCGGTCGATGTCCTCGCGAAGGGCCTTGAGCTCCCGGCCACGGCCGACGAATCGTCCGCCGGGCTTCCCTTGGGCCGGGGTGCCACCGCCTGGAGCACGAGCGGCGGAGGACGCGAGGGGAACGGGTTCGGGCGCGGGCTGCGGGAGGGCGACCGGTGCGGTGGTGCGTGGACTGGCGGCGTGATTGTCGCCCGCCTGCGGTGTGCCTGGTGAGCCGGCCCCGTGCACTCCGGCCCGGGCCGTGCTCGCCTGCCCGTCGGTGTTCACGGCCTGATCCGTCACGGGCCACGCTCCGTCCGCCTGCGCACGAGCCCGCCGCGGGCGCGGACGGGAACAACACGAGCGTAGTTCACCCCGTGCAGGCGCCCCGGCAGAGCGGGGCGCACACGCGAGCTGAAAATCACCGCATCGGATCAGCGAACCGCCATGCCGCTCTCGCGCCACGACGGCGGTCGGCGCACCGCGCGGCCCCGGCGCTGCGCCGGGGCGGTCAGCGTCGTAGACGCACCGGCAGGGGTCATTGGTGGCGCGACCGCGCCGGAAGCGGTCAGCGTCGTAGACGCACCGGCAGGGGTCGTTGGTGACGCGACCGCGCCGGAAGCGGTCAGCGTCGTAGACGCACCGGCAGGGGTCGTTGGTGGCGCGACCGCGCCGGAGGCGTCAGGCCGTGAAGGGCCGGGCCGGCCAAGGCGCGTCCGCCGGGCGGAGCGCCTCGATGCCATCGCCCGCCAGGGCCGCCGTCAACGCGAGGGCGCCGACCACCAGGCAGTTGTTGTGGAGGTCTCCGGCCAGCACCCCGCGCACCAGGTCCTGCAGCGGAACCCGGGCGAATTCCATGTCGGCCTCCTCCTCGGAGACCTCGAACCGCTCACCCTCCGCCTCGGAAAGTTCGCGGGCGAGGAAGATCCGTACGGCCTCGTCGCATCCCCCCGGCGAGGTGTAGACGTCGGCCAGCACCCGCCAGTCCTCGGCCTTGACGTGCGCCTCCTCGTACAGCTCGCGCTGCGCCGCGGTCAGCGGGTTCTCGCCGGGCACGTCGAGCAGGCCGGCCGGGATCTCCCACAGCTTCTGCCGTACGGGGTGCCGGTACTGGCGCAGTACGAGCACCCGGCCCGCGTCGTCGAGAGCGACCACGGCCACCGAACCGGGGTGGACCTGGTAGTCGCGGGTGACGACGCTGCCGTCCGGCATCACCACCGAGTCCGTCCGGACGCTGGTCTTGTTGCCGACGAAGGGCGTGGCGGTCGCCGTGACCGGCCACTCCTCGGGGGTGTCCTGCAGGCGCACGCTGTGCTCGCCCATGACTGGTTGACCTCCGCGAAAAAGTTGGTGCCGGGGCCGGGCGCCCGTGCGGGCCCGTACCCCGGCAACCGTATCGGCCGTGCTCAGGCGTTCTGCGGGCGCGCCCCGTCGTGCCGTTCGATAGCCGCCTTGATCAGGCCGGCGAACAGCGGGTGCGGGCGGGTCGGGCGGGAGCGCAGCTCCGGGTGCGCCTGGGTGGCAACCAGGTAGGGGTGCACGTCGCGCGGGTACTCCACGTACTCGACGAGCTTGTTGTCCGGGGAGGTGCCGGAGAAGACCATCCCGGCCTTCTTCTCCAGCTCCGAGCGGTAGGCGTTGTTGACCTCGTAGCGGTGGCGGTGGCGCTCCTCGATGTACGCCTCGTCGCCGTAGACCTCGCGCACGATGGAGCCCTCGGCGAGCTTCGCCGGGTACATGCCCAGCCGCATGGTGCCACCCATGTCGCCCTCACCGGCGACGATGTCGAGCTGCTCGGCCATGGTCGAGATCACGGGGTGAGCTGTGCCCGGGTCGAACTCGGTGGAGTTGGCGTCGTCGATGCCGGCGAGGTTGCGCGCGGCCTCGATGACCACGCACTGCAGGCCCAGGCACAGGCCCAGCAGCGGGATCTTGTTCTCGCGGGCGTAGGTGATCGCCGACACCTTGCCGTCGACACCCCGCTCGCCGAAGCCGCCGGGGATGCAGACCGCGTCGACGTCGCCGAGCTGCTGCTTGGCGCCGGCCGGGGTCTTGCAGTCGTCGGAGGTGACCCACTTGATCTTCACTCGGGCGTTGTTGGCGAAGCCGCCGGCCCGCAGCGCCTCGGTGACCGAGAGGTAGGCGTCGGGCAGGTCGATGTACTTGCCGACCAGGGCGACCGAGACCTCGTGGGCGGGCTGGTGGACGCGCCGCAGCAGATCGTCCCACTGGGTCCAGTCCACATCCCGGAAGGGCAGGTCCAGGCGGCGGACGACATACGCGTCCAGGCCCTCGCTGTGCAGCACCTTCGGGATGTCGTAGATCGACTTGGCGTCGATCGCCGCGACCACGGCGGCCTCGTCGACGTCGCACATCAGCGAGATCTTGCGCTTGATCGACTGCGGGACCTCGCGGTCGGCGCGCAGCACGATCGCGTCCGGCTGGATACCGATGTTGCGCAGCGCGGCGACCGAGTGCTGGGTGGGCTTGGTCTTCAGCTCTCCCGACGGGCCGATGTACGGCAGCAGGGAGACATGGACGAAGAAGACGTTGTCCCGGCCGACCTCGTGGCGGACCTGGCGGACGGCCTCGAGGAAGGGCAGCGACTCGATGTCACCGACGGTCCCGCCGACCTCGGTGATCACGACGTCGACCTCATCGGTGGCCATCCGCCGGATGCGGTGCTTGATCTCGTTGGTGATGTGCGGGATGACCTGCACCGTGTCGCCCAGGTACTCGCCCCGCCGCTCCTTGGCGATCACGGTGGAGTAGACCTGGCCGGTGGTGACGTTCGCCGAGCCGTCGAGGTCGACATCGAGGAAGCGCTCGTAGTGGCCGATGTCCAGGTCCGTCTCAGCTCCGTCGTTGGTTACGAAGACCTCGCCGTGCTGGAACGGGTTCATCGTGCCGGGGTCGACGTTCAGATACGGGTCGAGCTTCTGCATCGTTACCCGCAGACCCCGCGCCTTGAGCAGCGCGCCCAGGCTGGAGGCGGTGAGCCCCTTGCCGAGCGAGGAGGCGACACCCCCGGTGACGAAGAGGTGCTTGGTCGTCATGGATTTGGGCGGCAGTGCCAAGAAGGGCTCCCGTGGTCGCGAGGTGACATGCGGATCGGCCCGCCCTGGTCCATGCTTGATGGCGAAAATTCCAAGCAGGTTCCGAGAGGGTGCCGTCGCTGCGGTCGGGGGTGCCGTCACCTGGGGTGGGGCCCACCGGTCCACGGGCTACCAGGGTATCAGCGACACGGCGAGACCGCTTCCGGCCACGCACGGACCCGTACGTCACTCGCTCACCCGTACGGCTCATCTCCCATGTCGAGAGGGTCGCGCGGATAACAACCGTGCGTCGTATCCTGCTCGGACACATCAGCGAGCCGGCCGGCCGGCACCACCCGCCCCGCCTTCCGGAACAAGAGCTCGTCAATGTTCCCTTGACCGCAAGACGCCCAGATTGGGCGACCAGCCGTTCGACTGGAGATGCACGTGGCCGGGCGCATCGAAGACTACGCACTCATCGGCGATATGCAGACCGCCGCCCTGGTCTGCCGGGACGGCACGATCGACTGGCTGTGTCTGCCCCGCTTCGACTCGTCTTCCATTTTCTCGGGCCTGCTGGGCACGGACGAACACGGCTTCTGGCGGCTGGGTCCGGCACACCAGGAAGGCACGGAGCCGCCGAGCGCGAACCGGCGCCGCTACGTCGGCGACTCGCTGGTCCTGGAGTCCGAGTGGGACACCGGGCACGGCACGGTCCGCGTGACGGACTTCATGCCGCCGCGTGACGGGGCGCCGCAGGTGATCCGGATCGTGGAGGGCGTCACGGGGCGGGTGCCGATGCGGTCGGCACTGCGGATGCGCTTCAGCTACGGCCGGGTGGTGCCGTGGGTGCACCGGAACGACGGGCGGACGGTCGCCGTCGCCGGCCCCGACTCCGTCTGGCTCGACACCTCCGCGCCGACACACGGCGAGGACCTGACGACGTACTCCGACTTCACGGTCTCGCCGGGCGACCGGATCGCGTTCACCATCAGCTGGCAGGCCTCGCACCGGGAGCCGCCGCCGCTGCCGGAGCCGGAGATGTCCCTGGAGGCGACCGAGCACTTCTGGCGAGAGTGGGTCGGCCAGTGCACCTACCACGGCCCCTACCGGGACGCCGTGGTGCGCTCGCTGATCACCCTCAAGGCGCTGACGTACGGGCCGACGGGCGGGATCGTCGCGGCGCCCACCACCTCGCTGCCGGAGGAGATCGGCGGGGTCCGGAATTGGGACTACCGCTTCACCTGGCTCCGGGACGCCGCGATCACCCTGTCTTCGCTGCTGCGCACCGGCTACCGCGAGGAAGCCCGCTCCTGGCGCGAGTGGCTGCTGCGCGCCGTGGCCGGCGACCCGGAGAACCTGCAGATCATGTACGGGATCGCGGGCGAGCGGGAACTCGGCGAGACCGAGCTGCACTGGCTGCCGGGCTACGAGGGCTCCAAGCCCGTCCGGGTCGGCAACGGCGCGGCCGGGCAGCTGCAGCTGGACGTGTACGGCGAGGTCATCGAGGCCCTGCACCTGGGCCAGATGACCGGCCTGGCGCGCAGCGACTACGCGTCCCTGCTCCAGCTCAAGCTGATCCAGTACCTCGAGGACCACTGGAACGAGCCGGACGAGGGCATCTGGGAGGTCCGTGGGCCGCGTCGCCAGTTCGTACACTCCAAGGTCATGGCGTGGGTCGCGGTGGACCGGACCGTACGGCTGATCGAGTCCGGCGTGGTGGAGGGGCCGCTCGAGCGGTGGCGCGAGCTGCGCGACGACATCCACCGCACGGTGTGCGAAAAGGGCTACGACAAGGAACGCAACACCTTCACCCAGTACTACGGCTCGCGGGAGCTGGACGCATCGCTGCTGCTGATCCCGCAGGTGGGTTTCCTGCCGCCGGACGACAAGCGGGTGATCGGCACGATCGAGGCGATCCAGCGCGAGCTGACCACCGAGGACGGCTTCGTGCTGCGCTATGCGACGTCGGGCAATCAGCCGGGGGTGGACGGGCTGAAGGGCGACGAGGGTGCGTTCCTCGCCTGCTCGTTCTGGCTCGCGGACGATCTGGCCATGATCGGACGCGTGGGGGAGGCCCGGAGGCTCTTCGAGAAGCTGCTGTCGCTGCGGAACGACCTGGGGCTGCTGGCGGAGGAGTGGGACTCGCGGCGGCAGCGCCAGGTCGGGAACTACCCGCAGGCGTTCAGCCACGTGCCGCTGATCGACACCGCACTGCGGCTGACCGCCTCCGGAGCGTACGGGGGCTGAGGCTCGGGTCAGGCCCCGGCGCCGGTACCGGGCCAAGTCCGGGCGGAAAGCCGTAGGTTGAGCTTGGCGCGGTGGCGATGCCTGCTTGTGCGGCAGGTTGGGCATCCGAACGCCGAACCCGGCGCAGGCCAGGTCGATGTGCGACACGCAGCCACGTATTCCCTGGCCCGGCAGTCGAGTTGGCTGGCGGTGCGGACCGCTGCGATCCTCCGTAACACGGGGTGATGTGCGCCTTTTCCAGGCCCGGGGTAGCGTCCGCACCATGGAGGCGGAGGCGGGAATCACTGTGCGGCGGGCGCTGGAGCTGCCCGCCCTGCGCCGCGGGCTGCCCGAGGTCGTGGCGTCGGAGGACCGGCTGGACCGCGCGGTGCGCTGGGTGCACGCCGGAGAGGTGCCCGACATCGCCTCCCTGCTCAAGGGCGGGGAGCTGCTGCTGACCACCGGGCTGGGGCTCGGGGCGCGCCCGGCCGAGCAGCGCGGCTTCGTCCGCAAGCTCGCCGAGCGGGGCATCGCGGCGCTCGTGGTGGAGCTGGGCGGACGGTTCACCGAGCTGCCGGCCGCACTGGTGGACACGGCCCGCTCGTGCGAGCTGCCGCTGGTGCAGCTGCACCGGCAGGTGCCGTTCGTGACCGTCACCGAGGAGATCCACACCGAGATCGTCAACGGGCACTACGCGATGCTGCGCCGCGCGGAGGAGATCCACCGGCGCTGCACGGAGCTGCTGCTGCGAGGCGGCGGAGCGCCGGAGGTGCTACGGCTGCTCGCCGACTTCGCCGGGAACCCGGTCTTCCTGGAGACACCTGACGGGCAGCTGCTGTACGCGGCGGGGCAGAGCGGCGCCGCGGATCCCGTCCAGGTGTGGGACGGGCTGCGCCGGCAGCGGTCGACGCGCGGAGCCGAGCCGCCTGCGGGCGGGGTGACCGTGGACATCCCGGGCGGCGGTCCGGGGCCGGGCGCGGTACGGGCCCGGCTGGTGATCCTGCCGGTGGACCGCCCGCTGGAGCCGGTGCACCGGATCGCGGCGGAGCGGACGGCGGGGCTGCTGGCCGTGGTGCTGATGCAGGCCCGGCAGGAGGAGGAGTTGGCGGCGCGCGGCCGGGGCGACTTCCTCACCGATCTGGCCGAGGGCCGCACCAGTCCGGAGGACGCGCCCGCGCAGGCCCGGGTGCTGGGCTTCCGCCCGGCCGACGGGCTGCTGCTGCCGGTCGTCATGCGGCTGCCGGCCGAGCTGATTCCGCCGGGCGACTGGGCGGTGCTGGCCCGTGCGGTCCAGGAGGAGCTGTCGACGGTCGGCCTGCCGGTGCTGCTGGGCGTACGGCCGGTGGAGGGGCGCGTACCCCTGCTCGTCGGCCTGCGCTCGGAGTCGGAGCGCTCGGCCGCCGCGGACCGGGTGGCCGCCGCCCTGCGGGCCGGCGTCGAGCGGGCCGGACTGGAGCGGCCCGGCGTGCAGCCGCCCGCCGTCGTGGTCGGCGTCGCCGGCGACTGGGCGAGCGCGGGCCCCGGCCTACGGCACGCCGCCGAGGCCGCGGCGGCCGCGCAGGGGTTGCCGCCACGGCCGTGGTACGACGCCCGTCGGCTGGACATCGACTTGCTGCTGTGGCGGCTGCGGGACCATCCGGACCTGGCGGCCTTCGTGGACCGGGCCATCGGCCCGCTGATCGCCCACGACCGCTCGGCGCGCCCGCCGTTGCTGCCGACGCTGGAGGCGTATCTCGCGCACGCGGGGCGGAAGGCGGAGACGGCGCGCGAACTCCACTTGAACCGGCAGACGCTGTACGACCGGCTGGCCCGGATCTCACAGCTGCTGGCCACGGACCTGGATGACCCTCAGGCGGTCCTGACCCTCAACCTGGCCCTCCAGGCCCGCCGCCACGCGCCGTAAAAAGGGTCCCCCTCCGGGACGGCGCGGCCCGGGTCACCGACCCGTCGGCAAGGCCAAGGCGATCGGCCAAGCCGGCCTCAGCGGCGATGCCGCCCTGTAGGGGGCGGATGGGCGGGAAATCTCCGGCCGAAGGCCGGGAGCCCTGCGGAAAGGGCGGGTGGGTGGGAGAAGCCCCCGGCGGCAGGCCGGAAGCACGGGGCGGGCCGCGGCAAGCTCACTCGGACGCGGACCGGCGGCCCGACTCGCGCCGCCGCCTGCCCCCCGAGGTCACCGCCGCACCGGCACCAACTCGTCGTACACGCTGAGCACCTGCGCCACCGTGTCGTCCTCCGTCGGCCACGTCTCGACCTGGGCCCGCCCCGCCGCGGCGAGCTCCGCCCGTCGCACGGGATCGGCGAGCAGCCGGATGACCGCCGCCGCCAGCGCGTCGGCGTCCCCGTAGGGCACCAGTTCCGCCGCGTCACCCACCAGATCCGGCACCCCGCCGACCGCCGTGGCGACCAGCGGTACCCCCGCCCGCAGCGCCTCCTGCGCCAGCAGGGACCGCGCCTCCCACCGGCTCGGCAGCACTGCCACATCGGCCGCGGCAAGCAGCTCCGGTACATCACCGCGCCGCCCGAGCAGCCGCACCGGCAGGTCCTCCATGTCGATACGCCGCTGCAGCACGGTACGTTCCGGCCCCTCCCCCGCGATCAGCAGCAGCGGCTGCGGGTCCAGCGCCCGCCACACACGGGCCGCGTCCAACAGCAGCGTGTGGCCCTGGCACGGCGTGAGCCTGCCGACGGCCAGCAGCAACGGCCGGTCCATGGCGCCCAGTTCGGCGCGGGCTTTCCGCAGCCGCTCGCCATCCTCTGTCTCCGCTGACGGCCGCCGCGAGACGGGAGGGGGCATCGGCGCAGTGACCGGCGCGAGCCGCGCATCGCGCGCCCCCCGCCGACGAGCCCGGTCGACCAGCTCGGCGGACACCCCGAGGACCACAGTGGCGGCCCGCGCGACCCGCCGTTCCATGAGGCGTACGACATGGCGGCGCGCGCCCCCCACGTACGTCCGCGTGTGCCAGGTGACCACCAGCGGTGTAGGGCGCCCGCCGAGCGCCAGGACCGCTCGTACGGCAGCTCGCAGCCCGTGCGCGTGCACGAGGTCGGCGGATGCGCAAACGGCCCGCAGCGCGGCGACGGCCCCGGGGTCCGTACGCACCGGGCCGGGCGCGAAGCGCGCTCCCGCGCCGGTGAAGTCGTAGATCAGGTCGGCGCCGTGCGGTGCGCAGACCGTCACCTGTACACCGCGCGCGACGAGCCCGGCCGCCAGCGAGCGGACGTGCGCACCGCTGCCCGAGCCGCCGTGCCCCAGCACCTCGACGGCGTGCAACGGCGACTGCCCGTGCGGCGGGACCGGTGTGCTGCTCACCTGCGTGGAGCTCCTGAGTCGGCGTCGAACGTGCGGGGGTGAGGGCGCGGAAGGAAGGTGGGGCTTCACTCCCCAGGATGCCAGCCCGGGCGGCGGCCCCGGCGCCGCGCTCCCGGAGTTTCCGTGTGCGGGCCGTGCCCCCGTCCGAACGGGGTCACCCGTCCGGATGACCGCGCAGCGTACCCCAGGTCCCCGGTCGGGCGGGCTCAGCCGTCCGAAGTGCCGCAAACGACGTACTGCTTCAATGTCCACAGACCGCCCACCGGACCATCACGCTCGCCGCCCGTGAGAAGCGCCTGCATCAGAGCCCCGCGCGGGCCGTCTCCAACAGCTCCTCAGCGTGGGCGCGGGCCAGTTGGGAGTCCTCCTGCCCCGCGAGCATCCGCGACAGCTCGCGGATCCGGTCCTCGCCCTCCATCGCCTTGACGCCGCTGCGCGTCACCGACCCGTCGTTGGTCTTCTCGACCACCAGATGGCAGTCGGCGAAGGCCGCGACCTGCGGCAGGTGCGTCACCACCACAACCTGCGCGGACTTGGCGAGCCGCGCCAGCCGGCGGCCGACCTCGACCGCCGCCTTGCCGCCGACACCCGCGTCGACCTCGTCGAACAGATACGTCGGCACCGGGTCGGAGCCGGCGAAGACCACCTCGACCGCGAGCATCACGCGGGACAGCTCACCACCCGAGGCACCCTTGGCGATGGGCCGCGGCTGCGCCCCGGGATGCGGCGCGAGCAGCAGCTCCACCTCGTCGACGCCGGTGGCCCCGAATGCGACCGTACGGCCGTCGACCTCGATGCCGTCCGGGTCGTCGGTCTGCCGGATCTCGATGCTCACGCGCGCGTGCGGCATGGCGAGTTCGGCGAGTTCGGCGGTGACCGCGTCGGCGAATCGCTTCGCCGCCTCCCGCCGGGCGTCGGTCAGGGACTGGGCGAGCTCCGAGAGTTCCCCGCGCAGCGCGTCCCGCTCGGCTGTCAGCTCGCCGATCCGCTCGTCGTCGCCCTCCAACTCCGTCAGCCGCGCCGCGCCCTGCTCGGCCCAGGCCAGCACCCCGGCACACCCCCCGTCGCCGACGTCCTGGCCGTACTTCCGGGTCAGCTGCGTGAGTGCCGCACGCCGCTCCTCCACCGCGGCCAGCCGGATCGGGTCGGCGTCCAGGTCGTCGGCGTAGCCGGCCAATTCCCCTGCCGCGTCGGCGAGCAGAATTCCGATCTCGCCGATCCGGTCGGCGAGCGCGGCCAGCGCCGGGTCGTGGGACCGTACGGCCTCCAGGGCCCGGTGCGCACCGGCCACGAGCGTCGCCGCGTCAACGCCTTCCGGGTCCTCCGGATCCCCGGCGAGCGCCCGATGCGCGGCCGTCGCGGCGGAGGCGAGGGCTTCGGCGTGGCCCAGCCGCTCGGCCTCGGCGGCGAGTTCGGCGTCCTCACCCGGCCGCGGCTCGGCGGCCGCGATCTCCTCGAGGCCGAAGCGCAGCAGGTCCGCCTCTTGGGCGCGTTCGCGGGCGCGGGTGGTCAGCTCGTCGAGCTCGGCGGCGACCTGACGCAGCCGCCGGTAGGCGGCGCCGTACTTCGCCAGCGGTGCGGCGACGGCGTCGCCCGCGTACCGGTCGAGCGCCTGGCGCTGCCGGACCGGCCGGAGCAGCCCCTGCTGGTCGGTCTGGCCGTGCACCGCCACCAGGTCGTCGGCGAGCTCGCCGAGCAGGCCCACCGGCACGGAGCGGCCGCCGAGATGGGCTCGGGAGCGCCCCTCGGCCGAGATCGTACGGCTGATGAGCAGTGCGCCGTCGTCGAGTTCGGCGCCGGCCTCCTCGGCCCGCACGGCAGCGGGCGCGCCGGCCGGGACGGTGATCCGCCCCTCGACCACCGCGGTCTTCGATCCCATCCGGACCAGCGCGGGGTCGGCCCGGCCGCCGAGCAGCAGGCCGAGGCTCGTGACGACCATCGTCTTGCCCGCGCCGGTCTCGCCGGTCACCGCGGTGAAGCCGGGCGACAGCTCGACGACGGCATCGTCGATGACCCCGAGCGACCGTATCCGCATCTCCTCCAACACGGAGACGACCTTACGAGGTCCCGTGGGGGGTGCGCGACGTGCTCCCCCACGAACAGCGGCGCGTCGCCGTGCGGACCGGGCAATTCACCGGCACGAAGGACCCCGCCGGGCACACGCTTGTTCGCTCGCCTCCGGGCGCTCGGCCCCGTCTCCCCGGGGGCATTCCCCCAGCTACTGGGGGTCCTCCCCCCGGGCGCCAGGCCCAGGGGA